>NZ_PIJG01000002.1:0-103130 GCF_002809955.1 Geobacillus sp. Manikaran-105 | reverse complement strand
ATTGGTGCTATGAACCTTCAACGAAAAGGAATAGAGTACATCGTTGAAGGAACGACACAGGCATGACCTGCGTCGTTGGGCAGCTGTCAACCTGCCCCTAATGCAACCCCAAGTCAAGGAAGGAGGACGAAGTCCGCTCGCACTTCTGGGGAGTTGCAAGCCTCCACTTCAAGCGTTAGCGAAGTGGGGGTAGTTGACTCACGTTCTGCTGGAATGGATTATTTTGTACGAGCAACGGAAAAATCGAAGGCCATCGATGGCGCGGCAGAATAGGCCGTCTAATGATCCCGGCTCACTAGGCTGGGTGGGGGCAGCCTTTTGGTTGTTTGCGGATGAAAAGCCATTTTCTTCATACGTAAAACGAAACATGTGGAAAGGATGGGAAACGGTGTCGTTCAGCTACTACGGGTCGACCTGTGCAACGGAGCCAACGCTGCCGTTTCCCATGGGTGTGATGGAAACAATTACCGGCGCTTGGCGATGGCAAGCGCCTTTTTCGTATTGGCGAAATGAAGCTTGGCGCACGTCTCAAGCGCTTCTTCCCCCCGCGCGCGGATGATCCGGGCGGCGGCTTCGTCAACGATGGCGCCGGCACCTTTTGGAAGCAGGAGGCCGACGGCGCGGGATAATCGCTCCATCTCTTCTAAAAACACATAGCGGGCGATGATCGAGGCGGCGGCGACCGCCACGTGCACGCTTTCTGCTTTTGGCAGGCAATGCACCCGCTCGCGGATAATGCGATCTTCATCGGAAAGGTAACGGAAATACGAATCCCGTTTTAAAAATTCGTCGATGATGATTGCTTCTGGTTCGGCGGGCGCGATGGCGTCAACAAGTTTCGCGAGCGTCCGGTTGTGAAGCAGCGCCTTCATTTTCGTCTGCGGCATGCCGCTTCGCTGCCAGCGGTTGTATTCGGCGTTATCAAGCACAGTGACGGCATACGGCGCCGTTTCCATGATGGCGGGGGCGATCCGTTTGATTGCCTCATCGTTCAATTGTTTCGAATCTTTCACGCCAAGCGCCGCGATTTTGGCGATATGCGGCCGATCCACGTAGGCGGCGGCGACGACGATCGGGCCGAAATAATCGCCGGTGCCGACTTCATCGGAACCGATGGCGGAAAGAGACCCGAGTTGATGAGCTGCCAAAGCGGACGGCTGGTGGTCAGCTGTTTCGTTTGAGGCGCTCGCCCCTGATATCCATTTCGCTGCTTCTTGCTCCGCCGCTTTCCCTTGAAACAGCACTTTGCCTGAGCGGTAGGCGGTGATCACGACATCCGGGCGCTTGACGGCAAACAACGCTCCGGCCGGAAGCCGGTCGGATAAGGCGTCTTGGTAGTGGGCGCGCAAGGCGTCAAGCAGCTGTTGGTCGGCTTGAATCACATAGTTTGACAACGTTCGATCGCTCCTTTATCTTCTCTATCGTTGCTGTGTGTCGCTTCTTTCCATTATACCAGCGTTCATGATATGATAAACAGTAGGATTTGGCGAAATGGGGGAGAAAGCTTGACAGAACAGCCAAAAACGCGAGTGAGCGTCCGCATCTATGGACAAGACTACACGATCGTCGGCGCGGAAAGCCCGGCCCACATCCGGCTCGTGGCGGCGTTCGTTGATGATAAAATGCATGAATTCAGCGAGAAAAATCCGCTCCTTGATGTGCCGAAGCTGGCCGTGTTGACAGCCGTCAACATCGCCAGTGAGTATCTCAAACTGAAAGAACAATATCAACGGCTGGCGGAACAGCTGAAACAGGAAAAGGACGGGAAACAGGATGATTGATGTCGTGCTGCTGTTTGTCCTGTTGATGGGGGCGATGATCGGGCTGAAGCGCGGCTTTATCCTTCAATTCATTCATATGGCCGGGTTTCTGATCGCCTTTTTCGTCGCCTATCGCTATTATGAACGGTTTGTGCCGACATTGCGCCTTTGGATTCCGTATCCGACGTTCGGAGACCCGGAGACGATGAAGCTGCTGTTTCAGAGCACGCATTTGGACGATGCCTATTATCGGGCGATTTCCTTTGCACTTTTGTTTTTTGCTGTGAAAATCGTCCTGCAAATCATCGGCTCGATGCTTGATTTCGTCGCCCAGTTGCCGCTCTTGCGAAGCGTCAACCGTCTGGCGGGGGCGGCGCTCGGGTTTGCGGAAGTGTATTTGCTCGTCTTTTTGCTGTTGTATATCGGGGCGCTCGTGCCGATTGACAGCGTGCAGGAGCAGCTGCAGCATTCGCTCATGGCGACCGTGATTGTGAAACATACGCCGGTGTTGTCGGACATGCTTAATCATTGGTGGATTCATGGCCGCGTCTGACCGGGCGCGGCCGCGGTTTTGCGGGAAAGGGAGGAAATGGGGATGAGCGTCCATAAAAAAGAGGTCATCCGCCTGCTTGAAACGATCGCACTGTATATGGAGATCAAAGGAGAAAATCCATTTAAGGTCAACGCCTTCCGCAAAGCGGCGAACGCCTTGGAAACGGATGAGCGGAGCCTCGCGGAAATCGGCGACTTCACCGCCATTCCCGGCATCGGCAAAAGCACGGCGGCGATCATCACCGAGTTTGTCGAAACCGGTTCATCATCGGTGCTCGAGGAATTAAAGCGCGATATTCCGGAAACGCTTCTTTCCTTGCTTAAGATCCCGGGGCTTGGCGGCAAAAAAATCGCCAAGCTGCATCAAGAGCTCGGTATTGTCGATATGGATGGATTGAAAGAAGCGTGTCTGGCGGGAAAAGTGCGGAAGCTTCCCGGTTTTGGCGCGAAAACGGAAGAAAAGCTGCTTGCGGCCATTGAAAAGGCAGGCAAACGCCCTGAGCGGCTGCCGCTCGCTCGGGTGCTCGCCGCCGCGGCGGATGTGGAACGCCAGCTTGCTTGTCTTGACGGCGTGATTCGCTTCTCGCGGGCCGGCAGTTTGCGGCGCGTAAACGAAACGGTGAAAGATTTGGATTATGTCATCGCCACCGACCGTCCGGCTGCGGTGCGCGACGGGCTTCTTCGTTTTGAGCGTGTCCGTGAGGTCATCGCTGCTGGGGAGACAAAAGTGTCGCTTCTGCTTCGCTATGACGACGATGTGGCCGTCGACTTCCGGCTGGTCAGCGGGGCGCAGTTTGCGACCGCGCTCCATCATTTCACCGGATCGAAGGAGCATAACGTGCGCATGCGCCAGCTCGCCAAAGAGCGCGGGGAGAAAATCAGCGAATACGGCGTGGAAGACGAAGCGACCGGCAAGGTGAAAACGTTCCCGGATGAAGCGGCGTTTTACGCCCATTTCGGGCTGCCGCACATTCCCCCGGAGCTGCGTGAAGACGGCACGGAAATCGAGCGCTATTCGGACCGATATCCGCTTGTCCGCCTTGAAGACATTCAAGGCGATTTGCATATGCATTCGGCATGGAGCGACGGGGCGTGTTCGCTTGAGGAGCTCGTTGAGGCGTGCCGCCGCCGCGGCTATCGGTATATGGCCATCACCGACCATTCGCAATTTTTGAAAGTCGCCAACGGTTTGACGCCGGATCGATTGCGGCGCCAGCGCGAGGAAATCGAACGGCTGAACGCGCGCTATTCGGATTTTACCATCCTCGCCGGCATTGAGATGGATATTTTGCCGGACGGGACGCTCGATTACGATGATGACGTGCTCAAGGAGCTGGATTTTGTCATCGCCGCCATTCACTCTGCGTTCAAACAGCCGCGCGAGGCGATCATGAAGCGGCTCGAGGCGGCGCTTCGCAATCCGTACGTCGATGTCATCGCCCATCCGACCGGAAGGCTCATCGGCCAGCGCGGCGGTTATGACGTCGATCTCGAGCGGCTCATGAAACTCGCGGCCGAGACGAACACGGTGCTTGAGTTAAACGCCAACCCGAGCCGTCTCGATTTGTCGGCAGCTTACGTGAAAAAAGCCGAGGAAGCGGGGGCGTATATTGCCATTAACACGGACGCCCACCATTTGGACATGCTTGATGATATGGCTATTGGCGTGGCGACGGCAAGGAAAGGCTGGATCAAGAACGAAACGGTCATCAACACATGGCCGCTTGACAAGCTGCGGCAGTTTTTGCGCGACAAACGAACGAAATGAATGAGCTGGGGGTCAGATACGTGCAACGAAAAGTGCTTCACACCTTGGAGTTCGATAAAGTGAAAGAGCAGTTGGCTGAGCATGCGTCCTCGCCGCTCGGTTTGGAAAAAATCGAGGCGCTCATGCCGTCATCCGATTTGGAGGAGGTGGCCGCTTGGCTTGAGGAAACGGATGAAGCGGCCGCTGTTTTGCGACTTGCTGGCTATGCGCCGCTTGACGGAGTTGTCAACATTCGCCCTCATTTGAAACGGGCGGCGATCGGCGGCGTGCTCAGTCCGCAAGAACTCGTGGAAACGGCATCCACCTTGACCGCAAGCCGGCAGATGAAACGGCTGATTATGGATCTGCATGAAGAGCAGGGGGGATTGGATCGTCTGTCCATTTATGCCGATGAGCTCGTGGAGGTGCCGGCGCTTGAGCATGACATTCGCCGTTCGATCGACGACCATGGCGAGGTATTGGATGCCGCAAGCGACCGCCTCCGTTCGCTCCGCGGGCAAATTCGGTCAGTGGAAGCGCGCATCCGCGAGAAGCTTGAGAGCATCATTCGCTCGCCGTCGGCGCAAAAGCGGCTGTCGGACGCCATCATTACGATCCGCAACGACCGCTATGTCATTCCGGTGAAACAAGAGTATCGCAGTGCCTATGGCGGCATCGTCCACGACCAGTCGGCGTCCGGGGCGACGCTGTTTATCGAGCCGCAGGCGGTCGTCGAGTTGAACAACGCACTCCGCGAAGCGCGGGCGAAAGAAAAGCAAGAAATCGAACGCATTTTGCGCGAACTGTCGGCAAAAGTCGCTGATCAGGCTGAACCGCTTGCGCGGGCGGTTGAGTCGCTTGCGGCGCTCGATTTTGCGTTTGCCAAGGCGAAATACGCCCGCCGGCTGCAAGCCGCGAAGCCAGCGGTCAATAACCGCGGCTATCTTCGCTTTGTGCAGGCCCGCCATCCGCTGCTTGATCAAGAAAAGGCGGTGCCGAATGACATTGAACTCGGCGGCGATTATACGACGATCGTCATAACAGGCCCAAACACCGGCGGGAAAACGGTGACGTTGAAAACGGTCGGCTTGTTGACATTAATGGCGCAAGCGGGGCTGTTTATCCCGGCGGCCGACGGATCGGAAGCGGCGGTGTTCCGCGCAGTGTACGCGGATATCGGCGACGAGCAGTCGATCGAACAAAGCTTGAGCACGTTCTCGTCCCATATGGTCAATATTGTCGACATTTTGCGCCATGTCGATGGCCAAAGCCTTGTGCTGTTTGATGAGCTCGGAGCGGGCACCGACCCGCAGGAAGGGGCGGCGCTTGCCATCGCCATCTTGGATGAAGTGCACGGGCGCGGGGCGCGGACGGTGGCGACGACGCATTATCCCGAATTGAAAGCGTACGGCTACAACCGCCCCGGGGTGGTGAACGCGAGCGTTGAATTTGACACCGAAACGCTCCGTCCGACGTATAAACTATTGATCGGCATTCCCGGCCGCAGCAACGCCTTTGACATCTCACGCCGCTTGGGGTTGGATGAGCGGATTATCGAGCGGGCGAAAGCGCAAGTGAGCGCGGAAAGCCATAACGTGGAAAACATGATCGCGTCGCTCGAACGAAGCAAAAAGCAAGCCGAGGAAGACGAAGCGCGGGCGCGCGCGGCGCTGGAGGAAGCGGAGCGGCTGCGCGCCGAGTGGGAGCAAAAGCTCGAAGCGCTCGAAGAGGAAAAAGAAGAGCGGCTGGCTGAAGCGGCGAAGCAGGCAACGGACATCATCCGCGCCGCCGAGCGCGAAGCCGAGCGGGTGATCCATGAACTGCGCCGCCTGCAAAAAGAAAAGCAGGCGGAAGTGAAAGAGCATGAGCTCGCCGAGGCAAAACAGCGGCTCGCCGCCGCCGTGCCGAAAGTCGAGAAACGGAAAAGAGCAAAAAAACAGGCGCCGCGCCATGTATTCCAGCCGGGTGATGAAGTGAAGGTGACGAGCCTCAACCAAAAAGGCTACTTGATCGAAAAAGTGTCGGACGATGAATGGCAAGTGCAGCTCGGCATTTTGAAAATGAAAATTCACGAGCGTGACTTAGAATACATCGGCAGCGCGCCGGTGAACGACGTGACGCCGATTGCGACCGTGAAAGGCAAGGACGCCCATGTGAGCCTTGAGCTTGATTTGCGCGGCGAACGGTACGAAGACGCGCTCCTTCGGCTTGAGAAATACTTGGATGACGCCGTGCTCGCCGGATATGCGCGCGTCTCCATCATCCACGGCAAAGGGACAGGCGCGCTCCGCCAAGGGGTGCAGCAGTTTTTAAAGCGGCACCGGGCGGTCAAAAGCTTCCGATTTGGTGAGGCGAATGAAGGCGGGACCGGGGTGACGGTCGTGGAACTGAAATGATGGGGGCGAGAATGATGGCGCCGTTTTGGGAGCACGAAATGGTGAGAACCGCTGCCAATTTCAGCGTCGCCGTGCTGTGCATCGTGGTGTTTTTGGCCGTGTTTGAACTCGTCACGAAGTATAAAAACTGGGAAGAAATTCAAAAAGGCAATATGGCGGTGGCGATGGCAACCGGCGGAAAGATTTTTGGCATTGCCAATATTTTTCGTTACGCGCTCGCCCACCATGAGTCGCTGTTGTCGATGGTCGGCTGGGGGCTGTACGGGTTTTTGCTTCTGCTCGCAGCGTATTTTATTTATGAATTTTTGACGCCGAAGTTTAACATCGATGATGAAATCGCCAACGACAACCGGGCGGTCGGCTTTATCTCGATGGTCATTTCCGTCGGTTTGTCGTTTGTCATCGGCGAAGGGATTCAGTAAAGGGGAACAACGAATGAACGCAGTAGTCAAATGGTTGTTGATCGCCGTCGGGCTGCTTTTGATCGCCGGCATCGCGTATATGGCGGTGCGCAACCGGTCGGTCGATGTGCTGGCGAAAATCTTGTTTGTCATTTGCGCGTGCTTTTTCTTCATTGGTTTGGTGTACTGGTTTTGGTGACGTCTCGCTCAGGCGAGGCGTTTTTTTTGATGAAAAATTACAAAAAGTGAAATAAAATAGAAACAAGGAGGGATGCATATGGAAAAACCGTGGCTCGCTCATTATCCGCCGTCCATTCCTGCTACGCTCGACTATCCAAAGAAAACGCTTTCTGACTATTTGCGGGAGACGGCGGAACAATTCGGAAGCCATGAGGCGATTGACTTTTTGGGCAAAACGATGACGTTTCGAGAGCTGTACGAGCAGGCTTTGACGTTCGCGCATTATTTGCGGACGATCGGATTGAAAAAAGGGGATCGGGTGGCGGTGATGCTGCCGAACTGCCCGCAGGCGGTCATCAGCTACTACGGGACGCTCCTAGCCGGCGGCATCGTCGTGCAGACGAATCCGCTTTACACCGAGTATGAGCTTGAATACCAGCTGAACGACAGCGGCGCCTCGGTGCTCGTGACGATGGATCTTCTGTATCCAAAGGCGGAAAAGGTGAAAGGGAGGACGCCGGTCAAACATTGGATTGTCACGAGAATGCAAGATTATTTGCCCACGGTGAAGAAATGGCTGTATCCGCTTGTGCAGCGGAAGCAAAACATGCCCATCGTCCGCATCGCGGAAAGCGAAACCGTTCATATGTTCCGCACGATCATGAGCCGCAAGGAAACCGCTCCGATCGGGGTGGACATCGATCCGGTGGAAGATGTGGCGCTGCTGCAATATACAGGCGGCACGACGGGACATCCGAAAGCGGCCATGTTGACGCATCGCAACTTGATCGCCAATACGCTCATGTGTGCCCATTGGGTGTATAAATGCGAAAAAGGAAAAGAAACGGTGCTCGGTGTGCTTCCGTTTTTCCACGTGTACGGCATGACGACGGTGATGAATTTGTCCGTGATGATGGCGAGCAAAATGGTGCTGCTCCCGCGCTTTGATGTCAAGCAAACATTAAAAGCAATCGAGCGCACCCGGCCGACGATGTTCCCAGGCGCGCCGACGATGTACATCGCTTTGTTGAATCATCCGGATTTTCCAAAGTATGATTTATCATCAATCAACGTCTGCATCAGCGGATCCGCTCCGCTGCCGGTTGAGGTGCAGGAGCAGTTTGAACGGGTGACGGGCGGAAAATTGATTGAAGGCTATGGGTTAACCGAGGCGTCCCCTGTCACCCACAGCAACTTCCTTTGGGACGGGGAGCGGGTGAAAGGAAGCATCGGCGTTCCGTGGCCGGATACGGACGCGAAAATCATTTCCTTGGAAACGGGTGAGGAAGCAAAGCCGGGAGAGTGTGGAGAACTCGTCGTGCGCGGGCCGCAAGTGATGAAAGGCTACTGGAATCGTCCGGAAGAGACCGAGCAAGTGCTGCGCGACGGATGGCTGTATACAGGTGACATTGGATATATGGATGAGCGGGGGTATTTTTATATCGTCGACCGCAAGAAAGATGTCATTATCGCCGGCGGTTACAACATTTACCCGCGCGAAGTCGAAGAAGCGCTGTATGAGCACCCGAAAGTGCAGGAAGCGGCCGTGATCGGCGTTCCGGATCCGTACCGCGGCGAGACGGTGAAAGCGTTCGTCGTGTTAAAGCCGGGGGAGATGTGCAGCGAACAGGAGCTTGACGCGTTTATGCGCCAGCGCCTGGCTGCTTACAAAGTGCCGCGCATCTACGAGTTCCGCAGCGAATTGCCGAAGACGGCGATCGGCAAAATTTTGCGCCGCGTGTTGGTGGAAGAGGAGAAAAAGAAGCTTGACAAATCGGCAGAATTGCCCGTAAAATGAAAATATGAATGATGGTTCATTCATTTGGCGGATGGAAAGTGAGAAAAGGAGAATCTATATTGCGGAGGGAAAAGCCGAAATTTAAACAAATCATTGACGCTGCCGTCGTCGTCATCGCCGAGCACGGCTACCATCAAGCACAGGTGTCGAAAATCGCCAAGCAGGCCGGTGTCGCCGACGGCACGATCTACCTTTATTTTAAAAACAAAGAGGATATTTTAATTTCGCTTTTTCAGGAAAAGATGGGGGCGTTCATCGAGAAAATTGAACAAGAGACAGAAGGAATTTCAAGCCCCTTAGAGAAATTGTATGTATTGGTGAAAACTCATTTTTCCGCCCTCGCCGCTGATCCGCATATGGCGGTCGTGACGCAGCTTGAGCTGCGCCAGTCGAACAAAGAGCTGCGCCATCGCATCAATGAGGTGCTGAAAGGATATTTGCGGCTCATCGACCGCATCATCATGGAGGGGATGGAAAAAGGGGAGTTTCGCCAAGATTTAGACGTCCGGCTCACTCGGCAAATGATCTTTGGCACCCTGGATGAAACGGTGACGACGTGGGTGATGAACGAGCAAAAGTATGACTTGGCCGCCCTCGCCGATCCGGTGTACGAACTGCTCGTCAAAGGGTGCGCCGCCGGACGTTAGGAAAGGCAGAAAGGGGAGAGGCTTCATGGACTTTTTTCGTTTGGCGAAAGAGGAGTTCGTCGCCGTCGTGACGTTTTCGCGGCCGCCGGCGAACGCCCTTTCATCAGCGGTTTTGAAAGAGCTTTCAACTGTGTTGGACGAGCTCGAGACCGACCCGGACGTGCGCGTCGTGTTGCTTCATGGCGAGGGGCGGTTTTTCTCAGCCGGCGCCGATATTAAAGAATTCACGTCCATCGCTTCCGTCGAGGAGGCATCCGGCTTGTCGCGCAACGGCCAGCTCGTGATGGAGCGGATCGAACGCTTTTCCAAACCAGTCATTGCGGCCATTCACGGCGCGGCGCTTGGCGGTGGATTGGAGTTGGCCATGAGCTGCCATATCCGCATCGTGGCGGAAAACGCCAAACTCGGCCTTCCGGAGCTGCAGCTTGGCATCATCCCTGGATTTGCTGGCACGCAGCGGCTTGTGCGCTACGTCGGCTTTGGTAAGGCAGCCGAAATGATGTGGACGAGCGAGCCGATTACCGGCGCAGAGGCTGTGCAATGGGGGCTTGCCAACAAGGCGGTGCCGGAAGAACGGCTTCTTGACGAGGCCAAAGCGCTGGCGAAAAAGATCGCCGCCAAAAGTCCGCTTTCCGTTCGGGCGGTTATTGAGTTGCTTAACGCCGCCAAGGAAAAAACGTTCGTTGAGGCCGTGCGCGAGGAAGCGGAATGGTTTGGCCGCGTGTTTGGATCCGAGGATGCAAAAGAAGGCGTGCAGGCGTTTTTGGAAAAACGGCCGCCCGTCTTTAAAGGGAAATAATCTTTGTCAATATCTAAATGTTGGAACATGAAACAATGTTCAATCAAACCGAGGAGGGAACGACATGAACATTTTTGTGTTGATGAAACGCACGTTTGACACGGAAGAAAAAATCTCCATCGTCAACGGCAAGATTAACGAGGAAGGGGCAGAATTCATCATCAATCCGTACGACGAATACGCCATTGAAGAAGCGATTCAAGTGCGCGACAAACACGGCGGCGAAGTGACGGTCGTCACCGTCGGCAGCGAAGAGGCGGAAAAAGAACTCCGCACAGCGCTCGCCATGGGTTGCGACAAAGCGGTGCTCATCAACATTGACGATGATGTCGAAGAACAAGACCAATATACGACAGCGAAAGTGCTCGCTGAATACTTAAAAGACAAAAACCCGGACTTGATTTTAGCCGGCAACGTCGCCATTGACGGCGGTTCCGGGCAAGTCGGCCCGCGTGTGGCGGAATTGCTCGGCATTCCATATGTAACGACGATCACAAAGCTCGACATTGCCGACGGCGGCAAAGTGACCGTCGTGCGCGATGTCGAAGGGGATGAGGAAATCATCGAAACGTCGCTGCCGCTCCTTGTCACCGCTCAACAAGGCTTGAACGAACCGCGCTATCCGTCGCTGCCGGGGATCATGAAAGCGAAAAAGAAACCGCTTGAAGAGCTAGAGCTTGACGATTTGGACCTCGACGAAGACGATGTTGAAGCGAAGACGAAAACGATTGAAGTGTTCTTGCCGCCGAAGCGGGAAGCAGGGAAAATTTTGCAAGGCGACATCGCCGATCAAGTGAAAGAGCTCGTCCAGCTGCTCCGCTCCGAAGCGAAAGTGGTATAAGCGGAAACCGCTGTCGGCGTTCGGATGAAGCACAACGGGGAATCAAAGGATAGGGGGACTGAAACATGGCACGTAAAGTATTGACCTTAGCAGAAGTGCGGGACGGATCGCTGCGGAACGTTTCGTTTGAGGCTATTGCGGCCGCCAAAACGATCGCCGAAGGCGGGGAAGTCGTCTCGGTGCTCGTCGGCGACCAAGTGCAGGCGCATGCGAACGAACTCATTTACCGCGGTGCGGACCGCGTCGTCGTCATCGAACATCCGAATTTGAAATTTTATACATCAGATGGCTATTCGCAAGCGTTAAAAGCCGTGATTGACAAAGAGCAGCCGGAAGGCATCGTCTTCGGCCATACGGCGCTTGGCAAAGACTTGTCGCCGAAATTGGCCATCAAGCTCGACGCCGGCCTTGTGTCCGACGTCATCGCCGTCGAAGAGGCGGGCGGCAACATCGTTTTCACGCGTCCGATCTACTCCGGAAAAGCGTTTGAAAAGAAAATCGTCACCGATGGCATCATCTTCGCGACCGTGCGTCCGAACAACATCGCGCCGCTTGAGCGCGACGAGTCGCGCTCAGGCAGCGTGGAAGCGCTCGCCGTCGAGATCAAAGACTTGCGCGCGATTGTCAAAGAGGTCGTCCGCAAAACGGCGGAAGGCGTCGACTTGACGGAGGCGAAAGTGATCGTCGCCGGCGGCCGCGGCGTCAAAAGCGCCGAAGGCTTTAAGCCGCTCCAAGAGCTCGCCGAAGTGTTGGGCGGTGCGGTCGGCGCTTCGCGCGGGGCGTGCGATGCCGGCTATTGCGACTACTCGCTGCAAATCGGGCAAACGGGAAAAGTCGTCACGCCGGACCTTTACATCGCTTGCGGCATCTCAGGCGCCATCCAGCATTTAGCGGGGATGTCCAACTCGAAAGTCATCGTCGCCATTAACAAAGACCCGGAAGCCAACATCTTTAAAGTCGCGGACTACGGCATTGTCGGCGATTTGTTCGAAGTCGTTCCGCTCCTCACCGAAGAGTTCAAAAAACTGAAAGTGCATTCGTAATGAACAACACGGGCGGCTGCAGCCGCCCGTTTTTTGACGGATAAATTCCGCGGCAAAAGCGAATAGTAGAAACGAAGCAAAACATTCGCGCCGACATGCATTCCATGGTATACTTTGCTTGCAGCATTCAAGAAGATGGGAGGGAATCCATATGGCGATTGTCAACGCCACTGACCAAACGTTCGCCGCAGAGACGAAAGACGGCCTCACGCTCGTTGACTTTTGGGCGCCATGGTGCGGACCGTGCCGCATGATCGCTCCGGTGCTGGAAGAGCTTGACCGCGAAATGGGCGACAAAGTGAAAATCGTCAAAGTGAATGTCGATGAAAACCAAGAAACAGCGTCGAAGTTCGGCGTCATGAGCATCCCGACGCTGCTCGTGTTCAAAAACGGCGAACTTGTCGATAAAGCGATCGGCTATCAGCCGAAAGAGGCGCTTGTGCAGCTGGTTGGCAAACATGTGTCATAACGGAGAAAGAAGGAAATCCAGAGGGGAAGAAGCCTCTGGATTTTTTTTATTTAAGGTGTGATCAGCTAGGAAAAGAGGATTTTCAGCAAGAGGGGAGTCCTCTCTTTTTCATCATGTGTTGACATTGAAATTCATTTTCTATTATAATCTTATTGTATTGATATTGATTATCATTTTTTGGATGTGTGAACGGGGGGATACATAATGTCATTGAAATGGAAGTGGCTCGCCGTGTTCGCCGCCGCGGCGTTGGCGCTTGGCGCGTGCGGCCAGAGCAAACAGACGGCGGGGACAGAAAAAGAAAGCAGCAACCAAACGGCTGTGGAAAAACAAGAAAAGCCGAAAGAGGAAGAGAAGGCGGAGAACGAGAAGGAAGAAGCGGAAGTCGATTATGCGGGAGCGTTCAGCGAAGCGCTCGCGGAGCTTGAGAAGGCGAAGCAAGGCGGGGCGGTCGACTTCGGCAAAGTGGAGAGCATCTACAAAGAAAAGCTGCAGCCGCTTGTACAAAAACGTGACGCGGAATTTGAAGATACGCTTGACCAACATATTACCAACGCACTGGCCGCCGGCAAAGACGGGTCGCTTGAGCCGTTGGTTGTCAAGCAAATTTTTGACAAGCTGATGCAAAAAGTGTTTTACACGACGATCAAGCATGAGTTTACCGAAGCAGAAGAACATTGGGCCAATAAGGAAGAAGTAAAGGAAGAGCTTGAGGAAGCCAAAACCTTTTACGCGATTTTGCAGTCGACCGTGGAAAAGCGCGATGCGGCTTACGGAACGAAGTTGGTTGACGCGATCAACGGGGCGTTTGCCCAAATGGAGCAAGCGGTCCAAAACGATGATGCGCTCTCATTTGCCCTCGGCAAGCAAGTCGTGGACAAAACATTGATGAAAACATTCTATTTAGCGAGCGGAGCGCTGCCGCACGGCTATGCGGCGAAGGCGGCGGCTGCGGCCAAGGAAAACGCCGAAGAAGCCAAAGTGGAGCAGGCGGAAGGCTGGGCGTTTTATCAGTCCGTCTATCCGTATATGAAACGGCATGCCGCGGAGGAGGCGGACTACATTTTGAAACAGTTTGACCTGCAAACCGATGTCAAAACGCTCGATCCGAAAGCGGTGAACCATGCGTTCGTGCGCGGATGGGCGAAAGTGGCGCTTCACGAATATGAAGAAAGCAAAGAAAATTGGGGGCAAGACAAGTCGGTGATCACCGCCTTAGAAGGCGCGCTCTTTATTAACATGATCGAACAGGATATCAAAACGCTGCTTGGCGACAAAGCATACACCGACTTGAACGAACAGGCGACACGCTACCTAGAGGCGGCAAAGGCAAAAAACAAAGCTGAGGGTGACAAATGGCTGCCGCAAATTGAAGCCGCCCTGCAACAAGTGATTGAAAAAGCGAAATAACCTAGCAAACAAGGGGATGACCCAAAAGGGTAATTTTCCTTAACAAAGCACAACATATTGTTTCTTAATGATTGTTTTATACCTATATACGTAATAAGAAAGGGTGTCCCGATCCTTTTGGGACACCCTCTTGTATGACGAAGGAGGCAGCAGATTTGATGTCGGCAGAGTGCTCGATGGTGGATGTCAGGCAGCTTGTGTGTCTTCAGGGCAGCCGTCTGTCCGGAAACGTTTGGTTTTTTTCATGGCGCCGCGACTTTTCCGAGCGGCTGTGGTAAGATGCTGATGGATAGTCCATTTTGTAATGGGGTGAAACCGTTGAAAATCGTTGTTACTGGAGGAGCCGGATTTATTGGCAGTCATTTGGCCGCTCGTCTGCATGAACAAGGTCATGAAGTGGCAGCGATCGATTGTTTTCATCCGTACTATCCTGTTGAGCGGAAGGAGCGGCAGTTTCACGCGCTCACCGGCGGCCGGGTGCCGCTTGCCCGCTTCGACTTGCTTGATGGGGAAGCGACGAAGCGTTGGTTCAGCCAGTTTCGCCCCGATGTCGTCTACCATTTGGCGGCGCTGCCGGGCGTGCCGTATTCCCTCGAGGAGCCGCTCGCGTATATCGATTATGACATCAAAGCGACGGTCAATGTGTTGGCGGCGGCGGGGGAAGCGGGGGTGGCGCATGTGCTGTTTGCCTCATCGTCATCGGTGTACGGCGACCGCGGCAACGTCCCGCTCCGGGAAGAGATGGCTGACGGCCGCGTCGTTTCGCCGTATGCGGCGGCGAAATACGGAGCGGAGTCGTTTTGTCATGCTTATGCTCATTTATATGGTTATCAAATGACGATTTTTCGCTATTTCACCGTTTACGGGCCGTGGGGTCGTCCGGATATGGCGATCGGCACGTTTTTGCGCCGATTGCTGGCGGGCGAGGAGATTGTCGTATATGGCAAAGGAACGGCGCGTGATTATACGTACATCGATGATATTGTGGAGGGCATGATCGCAGCACTTCACCGCAGCGGTGGGCGAAGCGAAGTGTTCAACTTGGGCGCCGGGGCGCCCGTCACCATGGAGCAGCTGCTCGCTGAGTTGCGGAAGCACTTTCCCGATCTGAAAATCGTGCACGCGCCGGAGCGGAAAGGCGATGTGAAAGCGACATGGGCGGACATCACGAAGGCGGAGCGGGCGTTTGGTTACAAGCCGAAGGTGGCGTTTGCCGAAGGGCTCGCCCGCACGGTGGCGTGGGCGCGCGAATATGAGCGGTAAACCGGCGGCTAAAGCGGCGTTGCAAGCAGCTGGGCTCGCGCTTCTTTTCTTTTCCGCTTGGTTGACATACCGCTACTTTGACGGCCGGCAGATGCTCCATCATCTATCCAGGCTAGTCAGCCGCCCGATCGAGATGGCTGCCGCTGCTTTCGTATATGGCTTGTCGTTTTGGCTGCGGGCGTGGGCGTGGAAGCGATATGTCGGAAAGCCAATCGCCTTCTCTGTTTATTGGCGTGCCGTGCTGCTTAGTTTGTTTGTTAACCATCTAGCCCCAGTGAAAATCGGTGATGCTGTGCGTATGGCTTTGCTTGCCCGCCAGCCCGGTGTTTCAGCCAGCGAGGCCATTGAATCGGTGGCGGTGATGCGGCTCCTTGATATGGCGGTGCTTGGTGGATTGACTGTCATTGGGATGTATGCGTATATGCATTACATTCCCCGCATTTCTCTCTTGGCAGCGGCCGTTGCGGCCGGGTTCATGCTGACCGTGATCGTGTTTCGCCGTCCGCTCCGCCTCGAACGGTTATGGCGCCGGTGGCGGACGGTGTTGCAGGGCCGCCGCGGTGTGGAGATCGCTGCGGCTGTGGCGGCGAGCTGGTTGTGTGAAGCGGCCGTCATTGGCGTGATCGCGAAAGCAGTCGGCATCCCGCTTTCCTTTGGACAGGCGGTGTGGGCAAACAGCGCGACCGTTTCCGGACAAATTGCCCAAATCGCTCCCGGTGGACTCGGAACGTATGAGGCGGTGATGGGGTTTGCCTTAACTACGGTTGGTGCACCGTGGGATGTGGCGTATATGGCCGCGGTGTTGACACATGCCTTTAAATTTCTGTTTTCTTACGCCGCTGGTGCCGCGGTATTGTGGTTTTGGCGGTCCGACTGGCAGGCGGTGCGGAGCGTATGGAGAAAGGAAAGGGAGAGGCGATGAAAGAAGCATCACGATTCGAAAAAATCGCGGCGCGCTGCTGGAATTTGTTGAACGAAGGGAAACCGTTCACGCCGATTTTTGTCGTGGGAACGATGATGATCTACCATGCCGCTGATTGGATGGGCGGCTCATGGGGGTGGCTGCTCGGTCTGGCGGCGGCGTTGCCGCTGTTTGTCATCTACTATGTCTACGATTATCCATTGTTTTTGCGCAATTATTTATGGATCCCTTATGTCGTGTTTCTCATCGTTTGGTCGTTCGCTGATGCGTCGTTGTTGTTGTTGGCGTCGGGGCTTTACTTTTTCTTTACCGTCTTTTTTTGGGGGACGCTGTATTACCATTTGCGCATCGGCACGTCGTGGTGGAATTTCACCCGCTTTTGGAAGCTGGTGCTGAAAAACAGCGATTCGACGAGCGGCAACGCCCAAGAGCAGCTGCCAAAATGTTTTCTTCTTTTGTCCGTATGGGAATACGCTTCACGGCAGATCGAGCAAGGAACGGCTTTGGCGCCGCTGTGCGGGGCGCTTTGGCTGTTTGCCGCTGGGGTGTGGCTGTTTTCATGGATTTTGCATCGGAATTTGTTCGACTGGCAGCCGGAGATCATTCCGACTTATACGAACAATGTGCCGAGTCCCACCGCGCCGATCAGTGACAAAGTGTATGTCATCGTGATTGATGGCATGCGCAAAGACCGGTTTGAAGCGGCCAACGCCCCGTTTTTAAAGCGGCTGCGCGCGCAAGGGACGGAATTTGCGCAAATGGAAACCGTCTATCCGGCGCGCACGGTCGTTTGCTTCACCTCGATGCTGACGGGGACGTATCCGTTTGAGCACGGCATCCGGTCCAATATGGTATGGAAGCTTGGGGCGAAAGTGGAGACGATTTTCGATTCGCTCCGGAAAATCGGAAAAACCGGCCGCTTGCTTGGCATCGCTCATTTGGTCGATTCGTTCGGCGACGATGTCGAAACGGTGACGGCCGTCATGCCGAACGACCTCGCCGACCGTTATATCATCGAGCGGGCGAAACGCATTGTGGAAGAGCAGCACCCAGACTTGCTTGTCGTGCAATTGATCGCCACCGATCAGACCGGCCATAGCCGCGGTGTGCTGTATGACGAGTATATCGAAAAAATTGAAGAAGCCGACGCGTTGATCGCGGAGTTTGTCGGCTGGCTTGAGGAACGGGGCGAGCTCGAGCGCGCGACATTGATTGTCTGCGCCGACCATGGCCAAGCGGATGGCATCGGCGGCCACGGCCACCTCGATGAAGGGGAGAGGTATGTGCCGTTTTTTCTATACGGCCCGGCGATTGAGGCAGGAAAACGAGTCGATGAGAAAAAAAGCCTCGTTTCGCTGGCGCCGACGATCGCCTATTTGCTCGGCGCGCCGTATCCGAGCCATAGCCGTGGTCCGGTTTTGATCGAGGCGATGAGAAAGGAGGAGAGCGATGAAGAAGCAGCGCGTCATCGTCTTTTTGCCGGCGCACAATGAAGAAGAAGCGATTGGAGATGTCATCCGCCGCATTCCGCGTCATTTCCATCCCGATGTAGAGGTCAGCGTCTTGGTCATTGATGACGGGTCAACCGACCGGACCGCTGAAGCGGCGAAAGAAGCGGGAGCGGACTACATTTGCCGCTGGCCGGAAAACCGCGGCCTCGGTGCGGCGGTGCGGCGAGGGCTTGAAGAGTGTGTCCGTCTTGGCGCGGATATCGGCGTGATGATCGATGCTGACAACGAATATCCGCCGGAACAAATTCCTGACCTTTTGGCGCCGATTTTCACCGGTGAAGCGGACTATACGATCGGCTCGCGCTTCCTTGGCACGATTCGCGGCATGAAATGGCATCGCCGCCTTGGGAATTATTTGTTCACTTGGCTGCAGTCGTTGCTGCTCGGACAGCGGCTGTATGACGGACAGTCGGGGATGCGCGCGTTTTCCCGCCAAGCGATGGAAGAGGCGGAAATCATTCATGATTACAATTACGCCCAAGTGCTGACGCTCAATTTAGTGCGCAAAGGGTTTCGCTTGAAAGAAGTGCCGATCCGCTATCAAGTGCGGACGACCGGCCGCTCGTTCATCAAGTTCACCGCCTATATAACCGCGGTCATTCCAGCCATCTGGAAGGAAATGCGCCGCCCGGTCAAAAAAGCTGTCATTGACCCCAAAGCGCATGTGCTTTCTTTGGAGCGGGAGCGCCATTGTTCGTGAGGGGCGGCCGCATCTGGCCGCCGGCCGTTTTTTTCTATATTGACAACGATGATGATAATGATTATCATTGATCTTGATAGGAGGGGCAGAAACGTGAAAACATCCCGTTTCTTTTTTTACATAGCAGTGATCATTATTCTCAATCTCATTCCGCTGAAAGCGTTCGCCTATTCGTATGGAGACCCGAACAAAGAGGCGGTTGCTGAGGCGTATAAAGAGATGAAAGAAAAGTTGAACGAGCAGCCGCCGAACTTTGCCGCAGCGAAGGAAATTTTCGAAACCGTAAAAGAAGAAATCGACATGCATATGGGACCTGAGCCGTCCAAGGCCGTGCTTGCAGCCATCGAAGCGAAGGACCGCCAGGCGGTGATCAAAGACATGGAAAACATTTTAGTGCTCAATATCGCCCGACGTTTGGACAATATTGAGGCGAACTTTGATCAGTACGACACGAGCAAGCGGCTGTTGGCGAAGGCGTTTGCGACGTATGAGGCGCTGTCGCCAATCATCCAAGGGAAAGACCCTGCGCTTGACAAACAGCTGCGCACCGAGTTTGACAAGGCGCTTCAGTCGCTTGGCAATCCGGGGCTGTTCGGCGTCGGGGAGAAAAAATCGGACATCAATGCGTTTAAACAAAGCAAAGAGACGATTTTAACGGCGCTGCAGAAGCAATTCGGTTTGAAAAGCTTAGAAGTTGGCCATTTTTCGGAAAGCGCCACGGAAAAACCGGATGAAGTGAGAAAAAAGGAATGGACCGACTTGTCAGAATTGAAAAACTGGATTCCTCTCATTGTGATCGTTGCGATCATCATTGGCGCTGTCTTGATTTATGTACGGCGTCGGAAACGGACTTAGTCTACTTGTGAAGGGGGAGGCGGGGGCATGGAAGTTCAAGCGCTGCTCATTACGTTTCGCGAAGCGCTCGAGGCATTGCTTATTATCGGGATTATTACGTCGTATTTGAAACGGGTGAACCATCGCGAGTATACGAAATACGTATGGCTTGGCGCCGCCTTGGCGGTGGCCGCCAGCGTCGGTGTCGCTATTTTGTTTCAAGTCGTGTTGACCGGCTTCGCTGCGATGGCAAGTGAAATCTACTTAAAAATCGGCATCATGATCGTCTCCGCGTTGCTTTTGACGCAAATGGTGTTTTGGATGGCCGAGCATAGCCAGGACATAAAAAAAAGCGTCGAAGGGAAAATGGATCAGTTCATCACAGCCGGCAATGTCGCCGGCATGGTCATCCACTCGTTTTTAGTCGTGTTGCGCGAAGGGGTGGAAACCGTCTTTTTCTTCGCCGCCATCACACACGGCAACATCGGCGCGGCGCTGCAAGGCTGGGGAGCCGCGACAGGCATGGCCATCGCCGCCTTGGTCAGCTACTTCTTCTTTAAGGGAACGATGCGCATCCCGCTCAAGACATTCTTTAAGGTGACCGGCGCTTTTATCGTCCTCATTGCTGCCGGGTTGCTCGTGCAAGCGATTTCGATGATGCAGGACATTGGCCTCATTGGCAGCGTCATGCCGCATGTATATGATTTGACATGGCTGCTTCCGGAACACCCGATCGATTATGAGCATTATTTGCGCGACCACGGTGTGGCCCCCATCTTCTCCGGTGAAGTCGGCGTCTTTTTAAAAGCGCTGTTCGGCTACTCGTCGATGCCGTCGCTTGAGGAAATGATCGCCTATATCGGTTATTTTGTCGTGATTTACTTGCTCGTGACGAGCCGCCAAGGCCAAAAGAACAGCAAAGAGCACCCGTCGGCAGCGGCGCTTAAGGAAAAGACGAAAGGCATTCTGTAAAGGTACAAGGCGCTGCGCCTTGTATTTTTTCTTTGGAGGGAATCTCGTGAAACGACTGCTGCACGACCGGCTTTGGCTTTGTTTCAGCATCGGGCTGGCCGCCGTTTTGGCCGGCGCCGCGTTGTATTGGGCAAGCCCGTATGCGGCCACATGGGATGAAGTCGATTTTGCGCTGGCGCTTGAGCGCTACGACTTGTTAGGCATGCAGCCGCATTTTCCCGGCTATCCGTATTTCATTTTAGGCGGCATGGCCGTTCACACGGCCATCGCCAATCCGGCTAAGGCGCTTTCCGTGTTGAATGTTCTCGTTCTCTTGTCCGCCGTTTTTCCGCTCGTTTGGCTGCTGCGCCGGAACGTTTCGCTCCCGGCGGCGCTGCTCGCCGCTTTGGCCGTGCTCTCTTCAAGCTATGTGCTCCTGGCCGCCGCCCGGCCGATGTCGGACGGCGCGGCGCTTGGCGTGCTTTGGTGGTACATATGGGCGGTGGAATGGGCGCGGCGGCGAATGACATGGCCGGCGCAGCTTTGGCCGTCCGCGTTGTTTAGCATCCTCATGGGCATCCGTTTGTCTTATGCCCCGTTTGCTGCCGCGTTGTTGATCCTTTGGCATGAAGACTGGAAAACGCACCGCCGCCTCGGCCGCGTGGCGGCATCGCTGTTGGCGGCGGCCGCCTTTCAATTTGTTTGGGTGGCGGCGGTCGCGGCGACGGAAGGCGGCCTTTGGCCGTTTTTCAAGCTTGGCTTTGCGTTTGTTGCCGGTCATTTCAGCGAATGGGGCGGAACGGCGGCGGCGAGCCCTCTTCCATTTTGGGAGCGGGTGTGCCGCTTTGTCCTTGACAACTTTCTTTGGACCGGCATGGCCAGCCGAAATGCTTGGCTGCTGGCTGCCTATGCAGTGGTCGGCGCCATCGCCTGGCGCGCGGGGCGGTTGGGGCTTCCGCGCCCGCTTGTCGTTTCCGCGTTGCTGTATGCTTTGTGGGCGCTTTTCGGACAAAACATTGACAAGCCGCGTCATCTCCTTCCGCTCGTTCACATTGCGCTCGTTTTCGTGTGGGGGCGGCTGCTGGCCGCGCCCCGGACATGGCGGTTTGTTCTTGCCGCGGCAGTGGTGATGCTGCAGTCTACAATCGGCATCGGGCTGTTGCGCGAGCAGGCAAAGACGCCGCCGGCAGTGTATCAGCTTGCCGACGATTTGCGTGACAAACGGCAGCCGTTTGTGGTATATACGTGGGAAGAGACGCGCGTCCTAGACTATTTGAACGTGCCCTTTCCACATAAAGACGTGCTCCATTTTTCCTTCTTTTTGCAAGACAAAGAAAACTACCGCCATGCTGCGATATATATGACCAATCACGTTGTCCAAGGGTTCGAGGCTCAAGGGATCGATGTTTCCCGCCATGTGCGCAAAGTGAAAACGTATCGTTCCAGTTTGCTTGCTGATCCGGTGTATGGGACGATTACGCTGTACGAATGGGTTGATGGAGCAGTGAGGTGATGGCCAATGAACGAGCGGCTGAAGGAAAAGCTGTCCGTGCTCCCGGAACAGCCGGGCTGCTATTTAATGAAAGACAAACACGGAACGGTCATTTACGTCGGCAAGGCGAAGTCGTTGAAGGCGCGCGTCCGTTCGTATTTTACCGGGACGCATGATGGCAAAACGCAGCGGCTTGTGGAGGAAATCGCCGATTTCGAATACATCGTCACCTCGTCAAACGCCGAAGCGCTCATTTTGGAGATGAATTTGATCAAAAAGCATGATCCAAAATACAACGTCATGCTCAAGGATGATAAAAGCTACCCGTTTATTAAAATCACCGCGGAACAACATCCGCGCTTGCTCATCACCCGCAAAGTGAAAAAAGACGGCGGCAAATATTTCGGCCCGTATCCGAACGTGCAGGCGGCGAACGAAACGAAAAAGCTGCTCGACCGTTTGTATCCGCTCCGCAAATGTTCGACGATGCCTTCGCGCGCCTGTTTGTATTACCATATGGGCCAATGCCTCGCCCCGTGCGTCAACCCGGTGTCGGACGAACAAAATAAGGCGATGGTTGAACAAATCGTCCGCTTTTTAAACGGCGGCTATGAAGACGTAAAGCGGGAGTTGGCCGAGAAAATGCACGAGGCGGCGGAAGCGCTCGAATTTGAGCGGGCGAAAGAATACCGCGACCAAATCGCGGCGATTGAGATGACGATGGAAAAGCAAAAAATGATGTTCAATGATTTCATCGACCGCGATGTATTCGGCTATGCGTACGACAAAGGCTGGATGTGCGTGCAAGTGTTTTTCCTCCGCCAAGGAAAGCTGATTGAGCGCGACGTGTCGATCTTCCCGCTTTACCAAGACCCGGATGAGGAAATGCTGACGTTTTTGGGCCAGTTTTATGCGAAAGCGCATCATTTGAAGCCGAAAGAAGTCGTCCTCCCGTCCGACATTGACGGGGAGCTTGCCCGTGAATTGCTCGGCGTAGCCGTCGTCCAGCCGAAAAAAGGGAAGAAAAAAGAGCTTGTGGAGCTGGCGAGCCAAAACGCGGCCATTGCTCTGAAAGAAAAATTTTATTTCATCGAGCGGGACGAAGAACGGACGATCAAAGCCATCGAGCGTCTCGGAGAGCGCCTCGGCATTCCAGCGCCGCGCCGCATCGAGGCGTTTGACAACTCGAACATTTACGGGGCCGATCCGGTCTCGGCGCTCGTCGTGTTCCTTGACGGCAAGCCAGCGAAAAAAGAATACCGGAAATATAAGGTAAAAACAGTGGCGGGACCGAACGATTATGAAACGATGCGCGAAGTTGTGCGCCGCCGCTATACGCGCGTGTTGAAAGAAGGATTGCCGCTTCCCGATTTGATCATCATCGACGGCGGTAAAGGCCACTTGTCGGCGGTGCGGGATGTATTGGAAAACGAGCTTGGCCTCGATGTGCCGCTGGCCGGGCTGGCGAAAGACGAAAAACACCGCACATCTGAGCTTTTGGTCGGCGACCCGCCAACGGTCGTGCCGCTTGACCGGCAAAGCCAAGAGTTTTATTTATTGCAGCGCATTCAAGACGAAGTGCACCGGTTTGCGGTCACGTTCCACCGCCAGGCGCGGCAGAAGACGATGTTCCATTCCGTGCTTGATGACATCCCGGGTGTTGGGAAAAAGCGGAAAAAAGCACTCTTGAATTATTTCGGCTCGGTGAAAAAGATGAAAGAGGCGACGGTGGAAGAGCTGCAACAGGCGAACATTCCGCGGGCGGTGGCGGAGAAGATTTATGAGAAGCTGCATGAATAACTGCAAACGGAAACGAAAGGGCGTCCGGCCGAGCCGGGACGCCCTTTCGTTACTCGATGGGCTGCTTCCGGTCCCATTTGACTAAAATGCGCGCCTGGCCGGCTCGCTTGGCCGGCAGTTCAACCGCTTCGGTGACAAGCCGTTTTTGCTGCTCAATCTGTTCGGCAAGAAATCCGGCTTCGAGCTGAAACGAGCAGCTGCCGTACAAGGAAAAGCGAGCGGCGATGATAGAGCCGGACAGCTCGATGGGCAGCTCGTCGTTCCGTTCTTCGCCGGCCGTCAGCGTTCCCCAGCCGGCCTCCTCAAAAAAAGCGGCGATTTGTTCCAAGTCGCGAAGCGGATAGCGACGCGCCAACTGTCTGCCCGCCCAGTATAAAAGGGACGGGGCGTTTTTGCCGAGCAGCTCGGGAAGAAGCGAATGGCGGAGCAGCTCAGCACCAAACGCCGATTGGGTAATTGATCGAAATGTTTCGTACTGTTTTTCCAATGATGGCTGTCTCATCATGTTCCCCTCTTTCTATCCATTTTCCCATTATAGCCAAACAGCTGCCGGCATGCACTCTCTTTCTTGCAAAAAACGTGAACGGAGAATGTTTGAACACTTTGTGACGATGTTTTCTTGACGCTTGTACAATGTGGGAGTACAATGAATGTGACAAATGCAAGATGGAAATGGAAGGCGTTTCTATTTCCATCCTGTAACGAGGGGAATTTATTTTTACTTACGTTAAAGGGGGTTTACATAATGGCAGGGAATCGCGAGTTTTATTATCGCCGGCTCCATTCGCTGCTCGGGGTTATCCCCGTTGGGGTGTTTTTAGTGCAGCACTTGGTCGTCAACCATTTTGCGACGCGCGGGCCGGAAGCGTTTAACCGGGCGGCTGCGTTTATGGAAAACTTGCCGTTCCGTATTTTTTTGGAAATTTTCATTATTTTCCTTCCATTGCTGTTCCACGCGGTATACGGCATTTACATCGTGTTTACAGCCAAATTCAACACGCGCCAGTACGGCTATTTCCGCAACTGGATGTTCATGCTTCAGCGGATTACGGGCATTATCACATTGATTTTTGTCGTCTGGCACGTGTATGAAACAAGGGTGAAAGCCGCGTTTGGCGCTGAAGTGAATTATGATATGATGGCCAATATTGTCGATAATCCGTTTATGCTTTGGTTTTATATTATCGGCATTTTGTCGACCGTCTTTCACTTCGCCAACGGTTTATGGTCGTTCTTCGTCAGCTGGGGTTTAACGGTATCCCCTCGTTCACAGCAAGTGTTCACGTACATTACGATGATCATCTTTGTCGCGCTTTCGATTGTCGGCATTCGCGCCATTTTGGCTTTTGCGTAAAAAATTGATTTCAGCTGTTGGATGACATGAACCGCTGCGTTGGCTCTTGATGGATCGCGCTGCAGCCGTTTGTCGAACGAACGCTTGATCGACAGAGGCAAACCGAGGGACATTGAAGCAAAAGCAGCAATTTTCTAGGGAGTGAGTAGCCATGAAAAAAGGAAAAATCATCGTTGTCGGCGGCGGGTTGGCCGGTTTGATGGCCACGATTAAAATCGCCGAAGCAGGAGTGCCTGTTGAGTTGTTTTCGCTCGTTCCGGTAAAGCGTTCTCACTCCGTCTGTGCCCAAGGCGGCATTAACGGAGCGGTCAACACGAAAGGGGAAGGCGATTCGCCGTGGGAACACTTTGACGATACCGTCTACGGCGGCGACTTTTTGGCGAACCAGCCTCCGGTCAAAGCGATGTGTGAGGCGGCGCCAGGGATCATTTACATGCTCGACCGGATGGGCGTCATGTTCAACCGCACGCCGGAAGGGCTTCTTGATTTCCGCCGTTTCGGCGGGACGCAGCACCACCGCACGGCGTACGCCGGGGCGACGACCGGACAGCAAATTTTGTATGCGCTTGACGAACAAGTGCGCCGCCATGAAGTAGCGGGGCTTGTGACGAAATATGAGCATTGGGAATTTTTAGGGATCGTTTTGGATGACGAACAAATTTGCCGCGGCATTGTCGCGCAAGACTTGCGTTCGATGGAAATTAAAGCGTTCCCTGCCGATGCCGTCATTTTGGCGACCGGCGGCCCGGGGATCATTTTCGGGAAATCGACGAACTCGGTCATCAATACCGGATCGGCGGCTTCCATCGCCTATCAGCAAGGCGTTTACTACGCGAACGGCGAGTTCATCCAAATTCACCCGACCGCCATTCCGGGCGATGACAAGCTTCGGTTGATGAGCGAATCGGCGCGCGGGGAAGGCGGCCGCGTTTGGACGTATAAAGACGGGAAACCGTGGTACTTCCTTGAGGAAAAATATCCGGCTTACGGAAACTTGGTGCCGCGCGACATCGCCGCACGGGAAATTTTCCACGTCTGCGTCGATTTGAAGCTCGGCATCAACGGCGAAAACATGGTGTATTTGGATTTGTCACATAAAGATCCGAAAGAGTTGGATGTTAAGCTCGGCGGCATTATCGAAATTTACGAGAAGTTCATGGGCGAAGACCCGCGCAAAGTGCCGATGAAGGTGTTCCCGGCCGTTCACTACTCGATGGGCGGCTTATGGGTCGACTATGACCAAATGACGAACATCAAAGGGCTGTTTGCCGCCGGTGAGTGCGATTATTCCATTCATGGCGCCAACCGTCTCGGGGCAAACTCGCTTCTGTCGGCGATTTACGGTGGAATGGTCGCCGGCCCGAATGCAGTCCGCTACATCCGCGGCCTCGAGAAATCGGCCGATGCGATGCCGTCGACGCTGTACGACCGTTATGTCAAACAAGAGCAGGAAAAATGGGAAAACATTTTGGCGATGGACGGCACGGAAAACGCCTACGTGCTGCATAAAGAGCTCGGTGAATGGATGACGGCAAACGTGACGATCGTCCGCTACAACGACCGGCTGCTGAAGACCGATGAGAAAATTCAAGAGCTGATGGAGCGGTATAAAAACATCAGCGTCACCGATACGTCGAGATGGAGCAACCAAGGGGCGACGTTTATCCGCCAGCTGTACAACATGCTCCAGCTTGCCCGCGTCATTACGCTCGGCGCGTACCATCGCAACGAAAGCCGCGGGGCGCACTACAAGCCGGAGTTTCCGGAGCGCAATGACGAAGAATGGCTGAAAACGACGATGGCCCGCTATACGCCAGACGGTCCGGCGTTCCATTACGAAGATGTCGATGTCTCGTTGATTAAGCCGCGCAAACGCGACTACAGCAAAAAGAAAGAGGAAGTGAAGTAAGATGAGCGAAAACAAAACGGTTCGGTTCATCATCACGCGCCAAGATCGTCCGGATTCCGCTCCATATGAAGAGGAGTTTGTCATTCCGTACCGCCCGAACATGAACGTTATTTCGGCGCTCATGGAAATTCGCCGCAATCCGGTCAACGCCAAAGGGGAAAAAACGACGCCGGTCGCCTGGGAAATGAACTGTTTGGAAGAAGTGTGCGGGGCCTGCTCGATGGTCATTAACGGAAAGCCGCGGCAAGCATGTGCGGCGCTCATTGATAAATTAGAGCAGCCGATCCGCCTGGAGCCGATGCGCACGTTCCCGGTCATCCGCGACTTGGTCATCGACCGGAGCCGGATGTTTGATGCGCTAAAACGCGTCAAAGCATGGATTCCAATCGACGGAACGTACGACTTGGGTCCGGGTCCGCGCATGCCGGAGCGGAAGCGGCAATGGGCGTACGAGCTGTCCAAATGCATGACGTGCGGGGTCTGTCTTGAAGCGTGCCCGAACGTCAACAGCAAGTCGAACTTTATCGGCCCGGCGCCGCTGTCGCAGGTGCGGCTGTTTAACGCCCATCCGACCGGAGCGATGCATAAAGCCGAGCGGCTGCGGGCGATTATGGGCGACGGCGGTTTGGCCAACTGCGGCAACTCGCAAAACTGTGTGCAGTCGTGCCCGAAAGGCATTCCGCTGACGACGTCAATCGCCGCGTTAAACCGCGACACGACGATCCAAATGTTCCGCGATTTCTTTGGCAGCGACGAAGCGTAACAGTTGAACCTCTCATCCCCTCCGTGGCCAGCCATGGAGGGGATTTTGCGCTTGCCCAGCCCCCTTGTCTTTGATCAGGTGGGGAGGCGAAAAAAAGACCTATTTTTCTATTAGATAAGCAAAATTTCGTCACCGCCGCCCTTGCTCTCACATACGATATGGCGAGGAAATACCCATCCGGCAGTTCGGGCCCATTGAGAGCAAGGAGGGTTACCACCGTTGAAGGATCAATCGTTTCAATCGAAGCCGCTGCTGACAAAGAGAGAAAAAGAAGTCTTCGAATTGCTCGTGCAAGATAAGACGACGAAGGAAATCGCCAAAGAACTGTTCATCAGTGAAAAAACCGTTCGCAACCATATTTCGAATGCGATGCAAAAGCTTGGGGTCAAGGGGCGCTCGCAAGCTGTGATTGAATTGCTTCGAATGGGCGAACTGAAACTTTAAACAATGCCGGCTTTTCCCTTTCCGGGTGGCCGGCTGTTATGTTCCTTTGCGGCCGGACGAGGCTTTGCCGCCTGTCTGGCCTTTTGTCTGCAGCGGCGTTCTATATTATTTTGTATTGATTATGTCCCTCGGTATTGTAAAATGAAAAATAGAATGGCCGTTGGCTGAGGCACGTTGTTTTGGGGCCAGGCCGCGAAAATGATCAAGGGGAGATTGTATGTCGTCTGCGATGAACGAAAAAACGGTTGCCGAGTTGGAAAAATTGCTTCGCTATATCGCCGCCAACTTAAAACAGCGCGGCCGCGAAATTTTAACGAACTACCCCATCACGCCTCCGCAGTTTGTCGCGTTGCAATGGCTGCTTGAAGAAGGGGACTTGACGGTTGGCGAGTTATCGAACAAAATGTATTTGGCGTGCAGCACGACGACCGACTTGGTCGATCGTATGGAGCGAAACGGTCTCGTCGCCCGAGTGCGTGATGAACATGATCGGCGCGTCGTCCGCATTCACCTGCTCGAAAAAGGCGAGCGCATCATTGAGGAAGTGATTGAAAAACGCCAGCGCGATTTGGCCCAAGTGCTGGAAAACTTTTCGGATGAAGAAATTGTCGTTTTTGAGCGCTGTTTGCGCAAACTGCATCAAGAAATGATGAAAGAATGAGGCGATCACTTGGAAAGAGCAATTGGTGTCATTGATTCAGGAGTCGGCGGCTTAACCGTCGCCAAAGAAATTATGCGGCAGCTGCCAAAGGAACAGATCATTTACCTTGGCGACACCGCCCGCTGTCCGTACGGGCCGCGCCCGGTTGAAGAAATTCGCCGATTTACATGGCAGATGATTCACTACTTGCGGCAATATCCGTTGAAAATGCTTGTCATTGCCTGCAACACGGCAACCGCGGTCGCGCTCGATGAAGTGCGGGAGCGGCTTGACATTCCAGTGCTCGGCGTCGTTCATCCCGGCGCCCGCGCCGCCTTGAAGGCGACAAAAAATGGGCATATTGGCGTGATCGGCACGATCGGCACGGTGAGAAGCAAGGCGTACGAAAAGGCGCTCCAATCGATCAATCCGCACGTCCATGTCGAAAGCTTGGCGTGCCCGAAGTTTGTCCCTCTGGTCGAAAGCGGCGATTTTGAAGGGGAGAAAGCGAAGGCGGTCGTCGCCGAGTCGCTTGCTCCGCTGCGCCCGCTGCCGATTGACGTGCTTATTTTAGGCTGTACGCATTATCCGCTGCTTGCCCCGCTGATCCGGGCCTACATGGGCAAAAAAGTGAAACTGATTTGCTCGGGCGGTGAAACGGCCCGCGAAGTGAGCGCCATTTTGCATCACAGCCACCTTCTTTATACGGGCCAGCGCGAGCCGGAGCATTTGTTTTTTACGACCGGTCCGAAAGAGCTTTTTGAAAAGATTTCAAGAAAGTGGTTTGGCAGACCGATCGGCACGGTGGAATCGATTCGCCTGTAGGCAAAAAAATCCTTTAGCGCATAGACGCTAAAGGATTTTTTTATTCTATTTTGGACAGCGGCTCGTATACATAGTAGTACAAACCACGAGTAGGAGGGAACGTCAATGGGCAAACGGACGGTTCATAGATGGACGGCGCCGGTGCTCGCTTCGCTTTTGCTGCTCGGCGGCTGCGGCTTGTTTGGCCAAGATGAAGCAGTGAAGGAAATTGATCCGCCGCAAGACACGAGCTATGTAAAAGACGGCCAGGCGCTCGAGGAGGCAACGAAAGGGAAAGAGGGGGCCAAAGAGGAAGCGAAGGCGACCGAGACGGTCAAGCGAGAGCTTTACCTGATTGACAAAAACGGATATGTCGTGCCGCAAACGGTTGAGTTGCCAAAAACGCAGGCTGTTGCGAAACAAGTGCTTGAGTATTTGGTTGAAGACGGCCCGGTGTCGAATATGTTGCCGAACGGTTTCCGCGCCGTCATTCCGGCAGGGACAACCGTGCTTGGCACCAAACTTGAAAAAGACGGGACGTTGATCGCCGATTTTTCACCGGAATTCAAGCAATACAAACCGGAAGACGAAAAGCGGATTTTGCAAGCCATTGTGTGGACGTTGACGCAGTTTGACAACATTAAGCGCGTCAAAATCCGCATTAACGGTTATGACCAAGAGGTGATGCCGGTCAATAAAACGCCGATTCAAGACGGGGTGAGCCGCGCCGACGGCATCAACATGGAGGCGGGCGGTGTGCCGGACATTACGAATACGCATCCCGTCACCGTGTATTTTGTTGCCCAACAGGGAGAAACGACGTATTATGTCCCTGTGACAAGACGTGTTTCCAACCAAGAGAAAGATGATATCGCGGCGGCGGTCCATGAACTTATTCAAGGGCCGGAACATGGCAGCGGGCTTGTCGGCGTCTTCCAGCCGGACGCCAAGCTGCTTGACAAGCCAAAATACGAAGATGGCCAAGTCACGCTCAATTTTAACGAAGGCATTTTTGGCAGCAACAAGAAAAATGTGATTTCTGACGTCGTCTTGAACTCGCTTGTGTTGTCGCTCACCGAGCAAAGCGGCGTTGAGAGCGTCACGATTACGGTGAACGGCAAAGCCGATCTTGTTACGGAAGACGGCAAACCGCTCACAAAACCGGTCGCCCGCCCACAAAACGTCAATACCGGGGCGTTTTAACATCTTTCCGAAAGAAGTCTCCCGCTTCTAAGCAAAGTGAAAGTGGGAGATGAATGTCGGTTGGCGTTAGCCAACGAATAGGATAAAATAAGGTTAGAACGGACCCCTTCGGAACGAAGGAAAGCGTAAAGGGTTCTTGTGTGTGGCTTACCGTTCGGCGAACACGCACAAGTCGCTTGAAGCCCCCGCCTCTAAGCGAAGCGTAGGTGGTGGGGTGTTCACCCAAGCTGGAAACGAATAGGCTGTTATGGTATAACAAAGAGGTGGAAGCGTGCTCCGCCTCTTTGTTTTTTGGCAACGGCGGCACGGAGTCGTGATGCAGGGAAGGAGGCAGGACCGACCGGCTCCTGCTGGCAAACGGGAAGGAAAAAGGAGGAAGAGTGAATGAGAGCAGACGGACGACATAACCGTGAGCTGCGCCCTGTACATATACAGCCGCATTATGTGAAACATGCCGAAGGGTCCGTGTTGATTGAAATCGGCGACACGAAAGTGATTTGCACGGCGACGGTGGAAGAAAAAGTGCCGCCGTTTATGCGCGGCGGCGGAAAAGGATGGATCACCGCCGAATATGGGATGCTGCCGCGGGCGACAGAGCAGCGGAATGCGAGGGAGGCAAGCAAAGGGAAAGTGTCGGGGAGGACGATGGAAATTCAACGCCTGATCGGCCGCGCGCTCCGCTCGGTCGTTGAGTTGGAGCGGCTTGGCGAACGAACGGTTTGGATCGATTGCGACGTCATTCAGGCGGACGGCGGAACGCGCACCGCCTCGATCACCGGCGGCTACGTGGCGCTCGTGCTGGCGCTTTCCAAGTTCGTTGACGAAGGGAAGCTCGAGGCGCTTCCAATCCGCGATTTTCTTGCCGCTACGTCCGTTGGCATCGATCCGGAGCATGGCGTTGTGCTCGATTTGAATTACGATGAAGACGCGCGGGCAAAAGTCGATATGAACGTCGTCATGACCGGATCCGGCCAGTTTGTTGAAATTCAAGGGACCGGGGAAGAAGCGACTTTTTCTCGCGCCGAGCTCGATGAATTGCTTGAGGCGGCGCACATCGGCATTGAACAGCTGATCGCCGTGCAGCGCCGCGTTTTGGGCGATTGGGCGGCTCGCATCGGGACGAAGCAAGAAGCGAAGCAGGAGGAGGGGACAGAGTGAACAAGATTGTGATCGCGACGAAAAATGCCGGAAAAGTGCGCGAATTTGCCGCTTTGTTTGCGAAGCGGGGCATCGACGTCAAATCGCTGCTTGATTTTCCGGACGTTCCGGACGTCGAGGAGACGGGAAGCACGTTTGCCGAAAACGCCCGGTTAAAAGCGGAAGCCATATCTCGCCGTTTCGGCTGCCCGGTGATCGCCGATGATTCCGGGCTCGTGGTCGATGCGCTCGGCGGCCGGCCGGGCGTCTATTCAGCCCGCTATGCCGGTGAAGACAAAAACGATGCGCGCAACATCGCGAAGCTGCTTCACGAGTTGGAAGGCGTGCCGATAGAACAGCGCACCGCCCGGTTTCATTGCGCACTGGCGGTCGCCATCCCCGGGCGGCCGACGGCCGTTGTGGAGGCGGCGTGCGAAGGGTACATCGCCGAAGCGCCGCGGGGAGAAGGCGGTTTTGGCTATGACCCCGTCTTTTATCTTCCGGAAAAGGGGAAGACGATGGCGGAACTCACCCCGGAAGAGAAAAATGAGATCAGCCACCGGGCGAAGGCGCTGGCCAAGCTTGACGAGCAATGGGATGACATCATGGGAGGGGAGGGACGGACGGAATGAAAGCGGTCGTTGTAAGCGACAGCCACGGGCTCAGCGGCGAACTCTCCGCCATTGTCGAGCGCCATCGCCATGAAGCCGATCTGTTTATTCATTGCGGCGATTCCGAGCTGTCGGCTCAAGCGGCCGAACTTGCTCCATTTGTTGTCGTGCGCGGCAACTGCGATGTTGAAGCGGCGTTTCCGAATGAGCGGACCGAGGAGGCGGAAGGCCTTCGCTTTCTCATCACGCACGGCCATTTGTACGGCGTCAAAACGTCGCTGCTGCGCCTCTACTACCGGGCGAAAGAAACGAGCGCCCATGTCGTTTGTTTCGGCCATTCCCACCTGGCTGGGGCCGAGCAAATCGAGGGGGTGCTGTTCATCAATCCCGGCAGCATCGCCTTGCCGCGCGGGAGAAAAGAAAGAACGTACGCGGTGCTGACCGCTGCAAACGGCCGGGCGACAGTGGAATTTTACGACACAGCAGGGAAGCCGGTCCCAGGCTTGCAACAAACGTTTTCCATCTAGGCGGACAAAGCGTCCGCCTTTTTCGTTTTCCGGACGTTTTCAAGAGGCCGACGGGTTTCTCGAGCCGGCGGCGTTGCGTTGCTTTTGCGAATGGGGAAACATAGCTTCTTCCCTCTTCACTGCTGGGCGAAGAAAAAATTTTTTAAACGGCAAATCCTTGATTCTATCACATTGTAAGCGCATACAAGTAGTTTGACGAATCGAAATTTTCAAAAAAACGTTATTGACGGCGCGGTCGTTTCGGATTATTATAATTTTCAAACAAGAGAAACGCCTCAAACACATCACCGAGCCGTTTAAAGCAACCGTTGACTGATCAAGGAAGAGGGGAACCGAAGTGGGCGAACAATGGATCTTTTTAAACGGAGAATTTGTGACAAAAGAAAACGCCAAAATTTCCGTGTATGACCATGGATTTTTGTATGGGGACGGCGTATTTGAAGGCATCCGCGTCTACAGCGGCAACGTCTTCCGCCTTGAGGAGCACATAGATCGGCTGTACAATTCGGCCAAGTCGATTTTGCTCGACATTCCGTACACGAAGGAAGAAATGATTGGCCACGTGCTCGAAACGATCCGCCGCAACGGCTATCAGGATGCATACATTCGCTTAGTCGTTTCGCGCGGGGTCGGCGATTTGGGCCTTGATCCGTACAAATGCAAAACGCCGCAAATCGTCATTATCGTGGAGCCGCTCGCGCTCTTTCCAAAACATTTATATGAAACCGGCATCGAAGTGGTGACAGTAGCGACGCGCCGCAACCGCTCTGATGTGCTGAGTCCGAAGGTCAAATCGCTCAACTATTTGAACAATGTTCTCGTGAAGATCGAAGCGCATTTGGCCAACGTGAGCGAGGCGCTGATCTTAAACGACCAAGGATATGTGGCCGAAGGTTCCGGCGACAACGTCTTCATCATTAAAAACGGCGTCATTTACACGCCTCCAGGGTATGTCGGGGCGCTGGAAGGCATCACGCGTCAGGCGATTATGGAAATTGCCGTTGATCTCGGCTATACGGTGAAAGAGGAGCCGTTCACCCGCCATGACGTGTATGTGGCAGATGAAGTGTTTTTAACCGGGACGGCAGCCGAAGTCATTTCCGTCATTAAAGTCGATGGCCGGACGATCGGCGACGGGACGCCGGGTCCGCATACGAAGCGGCTGCTTGAAGAATTCCGCCGCCGCGTAGTCGTCGAAGGAGTAAAGGTGTATCCGACGAACGCCAATGTCAGTTGAGCAAGAATGACAACCATATAGCGAGAAAGCGTTGACGAGGATAAGTAGTCAGCGGGGCCAACATCCACAGAGAGCCGGGGGAGCTGCGAACCGGTGATGTTGCCGCTTGATGAACTCACCTCCGAGCGCCGGCTTGAACGCAGATTCGCCAGTAGGGCCGGACGGGTGGGGATGTGCGCTTCACCCGTTACAAAAAACGAGCAGCCGGTTTCGGCTGGCTGCTCCTGAGGCGGCCGTCATGGCCGTGAAGAAGGGTGGTACCGCGGAAAGGAAACCTTTTCGCCCCTTTGGCTGGAAATGCCAGTCATGGTGGGTGAAAAGGTTTTTTATATGGATCACAACCAACGGGGAGGATCGACGATGGCAAAGATGAACGTGGAGGAGCAGGCGAAGACGAAGACGAGGATGAGCGGGTCGATGATGTTGATCGAAGCGCTGAAGGCGGAGCAAGTCGAAGTCATTTTCGGCTATCCGGGCGGCGCGGTGCTTCCGCTTTACGATGAGCTGTATAAAGCCGGTGTGTTTCACGTCTTGACGCGGCACGAGCAGGGAGCCATTCATGCGGCGGAAGGGTACGCGCGCATTTCGGGAAAACCGGGGGTCGTCATCGCAACATCGGGGCCGGGAGCGACCAACATCGTCACCGGACTGACCGACGCCATGATGGATTCGTTGCCGCTCGTCGTGTTCACTGGGCAAGTAGCGACGAGCGTCATCGGCTCGGACGCCTTTCAGGAAGCCGATGTCGTCGGGATTACGATGCCGATTACGAAACACAACTACCAAGTGCGCGACATCAGTGAGCTGCCGAAAATCATCAAAGAGGCGTTCCACATCGCAACGACTGGACGGCCGGGGCCGGTGTTGATCGATATTCCGAAAGACATCACAACGGCCGAAGGGGAATTCGATTACGATGAAGAAGTTTGCTTGCCTGGGTATCAGCCGACGACGCAGCCGAACCATTGGCAAATCCGCCGTCTTGTCGAGGCGGTCAGCCAGTCGAAGCGGCCGGTCATTTTAGCCGGCGCCGGCGTCTTGCACGCCGACGCGGCAAACGAATTGCGGCAGTACGCCGAGCAGCAAAACATTCCGGTCGTTCATACGCTTCTTGGCCTTGGCGGCTTCCCGGCAGACCATCCGCTTTTCTTGGGGATGGCGGGCATGCACGGGACGTACACGGCGAACATGGCGCTCTATGAGTGCGATTTGCTTATCAACATCGGCGCCCGTTTTGACGACCGGGTCACCGGCAACTTGAAATACTTCGCGCCAAAGGCGACTGTCGCTCATATCGACATCGACCCGGCGGAAATCGGCAAAAACGTGCCGACCAAAATTCCGATTGTCAGCGACGCCAAAGCGGCGCTGCAGGAACTGATCGCCCAGCAAGGCAAACCGGCTGACAACGCGGCGTGGCTCGAACAGCTCAATGAGTGGAAGCGGCGCTTCCCGCTCCATTACGAGCCGGAAGCCGGGACGATCAAGCCGCAAAAGCTTGTCGAAATGATTTACGAATTGACAAATGGCGAAGCGATCGTCACAACGGACGTCGGCCAGCACCAAATGTGGGCGGCGCAATATTACAAGTTCAATCGACCGCACCGGTGGGTGACGTCCGGGGGGCTCGGCACGATGGGCTTTGGGCTTCCGGCAGCGATCGGCGCCCAGCTGGCGGATCGGAGCGCGACCGTCGTTTCCATCGTCGGCGACGGCGGTTTCCAAATGACGCTTCAAGAGCTGTCGGTCATTCAAGAGCTGGGGTTGCCAATTAAAATCGTCATCGTCAACAACCAGGCGCTCGGCATGGTGCGGCAATGGCAGGAGCTGTTTTACGAAAAACGGTACTCCCATTCGCTCATCCCGAATCAGCCGGATTTTGTAAAACTCGCTGAAGCATACGGCATACCGGGGCTGCGGGCGAAGACGGAGGCGGAAGCAGCTGAAGTGTTAAAACAAGCGTTTGCGATGGACGGCCCGGTGCTGTTGGATTTCCACGTCCGCGCCGACGAGAACGTGTATCCGATGGTGGCGCCCGGCAAAGGGCTTCATGAAATGGTGGGGGTGAAAGCGTGCGAAGAATTATCACGATGACGGTCAACAACCGCCCGGGCGTGTTAAACCGCATCACCGGGCTGTTTACGAAGCGGCATTACAATATCGAAAGCATCACCGTCGGGCATACGGAAATCGATGGAGTCTCGCGGATGACATTTGTCGTCAATGTCGACGACGAACGGACCGCGGAACAAATTATCAAACAGCTAAACAAGCAGATCGATGTATTGAAAGTCAATGACATCACGGATCAGGCGATCGTCGCCCGTGAGCTGGCGCTTGTGAAAGTGGCGGCTGCTCCGGCGATCCGCCAAGAAATCTACACGCTCATTGAGCCGTTCCGCGCCTCGATCGTCGACGTCAGCAAAGACAGCCTCGTCATTCAAGTCACCGGCGAGCCGGAAAAAGTCGAGGCGTTGATTGAGCTGTTGCGCCCCTATGGCATCAAAGAAGTGGCGCGCACCGGTACGACCGCGTTCACCCGCGGGGCGCAAAAAGCGGCGGCCAACCAGAAAACGGCGTTTATCATTTAACGGCCGCTGTCTCCGTTGCAATGATCGTTGTCAAAACATTGTCGATACGAATAACCGCGCCTGTGCGCAATGAGGGCGCATGGCGGCCCATTTACACTACACGACAAAGGAGAGGGTAATCATGGCAAAAGTCTACTATAACGGGGATGCAAACGAACAATATTTGCAAGGGAAAACGGTCGCGATCATCGGCTACGGCTCACAAGGCCACGCCCATGCGCAAAACTTGCGCGACAGCGGCGTCCGCGTCATTGTCGGGTTGCGCAAAGGGAAATCGTGGGAGCAGGCGGAACAGGACGGCTTTGAAGTATACTCGGTGCGCGAAGCGGCAAAACAAGCGGATATTGTGATGGTGTTGCTGCCGGATGAGAAACAGCCGGCTGTCTACAAGGAAGAGATTGAACCGGGGCTTGAACCGGGCAACGCGCTTGTGTTTGCGCACGGGTTTAACATTCATTTCAGCCAAATCGTCCCGCCGGAGCATGTCGATGTCTTCTTGGTGGCGCCGAAAGGACCAGGCCATCTCGTGCGTCGCACATATGCGGAAGGAGCCGGGGTGCCGGCGCTCATCGCCGTTTATCAAGATGTAACCGGACACGCGAAAGAAACGGCGCTCGCCTATGCGAAAGCGATTGGTGCTGCTCGAGCTGGGGTGTTGGAGACAACGTTCAAAGAAGAGACGGAAACCGACTTGTTCGGTGAACAAGCGGTGCTGTGCGGCGGGCTGACGGCGCTCATCAAGGCCGGGTTTGAAACGCTCGTTGAAGCCGGGTATCAGCCGGAAGTCGCCTATTTCGAGTGTTTGCATGAAATGAAGCTCATCGTTGATCTTCTTTATGAAGGCGGTTTGTCGTGGATGCGCTATTCGATTTCCGATACGGCGCAATGGGGCGACTTTATCACCGGCCCGCGCATTATTAACGACGCTGTGAAAGCGGAAATGAAAAAGGTGCTCTATGACATCCAAACCGGCAAATTCGCGAAAAGCTGGATTTTGGAAAACCAAGCGAACCGTCCGGAGTTCAACGCCATCAACCGGCGTGAGAATGAGCATTTGATTGAGATTGTCGGACGCGAACTGCGAAGCATGATGCCGTTTGTGAAGGCAAAACAAATCGAGGCGGTGGTGCCAGGTGCGAAACATTAAGTTTTTTGATACCACATTGCGTGATGGGGAACAATCCGCTGGTGTGAACTTGAATTTGCAAGAAAAGTTGGAAATTGCCCGTCAGCTTGAACGGCTGCGGGTTGACATCATCGAGGCGGGCTTCCCCGCCTCATCGAAAGGCGATTTTGAGGCGGTCAAACAAATTGCCGAAACGGTGAGAACATGCTCGGTCACCGGGCTGTCGCGCTCGGTCCGAAGCGATATTGATGCGGCGTGGGAGGCGTTAAAAGGCGGCGCGGAGCCGCGGCTCCACCTATTCATCGCCACCTCGCCGATCCATATGGTGCATAAATTGCGGATGACGCCGGAACAAGTGATTGAAGCGGCGGTTGAGGCAGTGAAATACGCGAAGCGCTTTTTCCCGATCGTCCAATGGTCAGCGGAAGATGCGTGCCGGAGCGAGCTGCCGTTTTTGGCGAAAATCGTCGCCGAAGTGATCAAAGCCGGCGCCTCGGTCATCAACATTCCGGATACGGTCGGCTATATTACGCCGAAAGAATACGGGGAAATTTTCCTCTATTTGCAAAACAATGTTCCGAATATTGAAAATGTTTCACTCTCCGCTCATTGTCATGATGACTTGGGCATGGCGGTGGTGAACTCGCTGTCGGCCATTGAACATGGAGCGACGCAGGTCGAGTGCACGATCAACGGCATCGGCGAGCGGGCCGGCAATGCGGCGCTTGAGGAAATCGCTGTCGCCCTTCACATCCGCAAAGATTATTATCAAGTGGAAACGCGCCTCAATTTGCAAGAAATTAAGCGCACAAGCAATCTCGTCAGCAAGCTGACCGGGGTCGTCGTTCCACCCAACAAAGCGGTCGTCGGCAAAAACGCGTTTGCGCATGAATCCGGCATCCATCAAGACGGCGTCTTAAAAGAAAAAACGACGTACGAAATCATTTCACCGGAGCTCGTCGGCGTGCCGTCGAATTCGATGGTGCTCGGCAAACATTCCGGCCGCCATGCGCTTCGCAACCGGGTTGAGGAGCTCGGCTACACGTTGTCCGATGAAGAGATCAATCAGCTGTTTGTCCGTTTTAAAGAACTGGCGGACAAAAAGAAGGATATTACCGACGACGATTTAATCGCGTTGATTTTCGAAGAGAAGTTCGACCACTTCAAAGATTTTTATCAATTGTCTTCCATTCAAGTGCAATACGGGACGAATCAAATTCCGACAGCGGTCGTGGTACTGAAAGACGGGAAGGGGAATGAAATCCAAGAAGCGGCGACCGGCGCCGGCAGCGTCGAGGCGCTGTACAATACGCTCGAGCGCTGCTTCCAAACGGAAGTGACACTGCTTGACTACCGGATTGAGTCGGTCGGCGGCGGCCGCGATGCGCTAGCACAAGTGTTTGTGAAAGTGCGCGTGCGCGATGTTGAAACGAGCGGGCGCGGAACGGCGCAAGACGTGCTTGAGGCGTCGGCGAAAGCGTACATCAACGCCATGAACCGCGTGTTTATGATCGAAGCGATGCGTGCTGAAAACGAAAAGGTGGCAACATCATAAAACGGAGGGATTCAAACATGGGAAACTATCGGATTGCCGTCTTGCCGGGCGATGGCATCGGCAAGGAAGTGACGTCCGGAGCGGTCGAGGTTTTGAAAGCGGTCGGCATCCGGTTTGGCCACGAGTTTGCGTTTGAGTATGGATTGATTGGCGGAGCCGCGATCGATGAAGCCGGGACGCCGCTCCCAGAAGAGACGCTTCGCCTTTGCCAACAGAGCGATGCGGTGCTGCTCGGGGCGGTCGGCGGTCCGAAGTGGGACGACAACCCTCCGCATTTGCGCCCGGAAAAAGGATTGCTTGCCATTCGCAAGCAGCTCGACTTATATGCCAACTTGCGGCCGGTTGTTTGCTATGACAGTTTGGTTTCCGCTTCGCCGTTAAAACCGGATCTCGTGCAAGGCGTCGATTTTGTCATCGTCCGCGAGTTGACCGGCGGCATTTACTTTGGCCAGCCGAGCGGCCGCGTCGTGGAAAACGGGGAAGAAAGAGCGGTTGACACTCTCTTATATAAAAAGGAAGAAATCGAACGGATCGTGCGCATGGCGTTTATGCTTGCGCGCGGGAGGAAGAAAAAAGTGACGTCGGTCGACAAGGCGAACGTCCTGTCGTCAAGCCGATTATGGCGAGAAGTGGCCGAAGAGGTGGCGAAGGAATTTCCGGACGTCACGCTTGAGCATATGCTTGTTGACAATGCCGCGATGCAGCTCATCCGCGCGCCGAAGCAGTTTGATGTCATTGTGACAGAAAACATGTTTGGCGATATTTTGAGCGACGAGGCCTCGATGCTGTCCGGTTCGCTCGGGATGCTGCCGTCAGCCAGCTTATCCGCTTCCGGGCCGAGTTTGTATGAGCCGGTTCACGGCTCGGCGCCTGATATTGCCGGTATGAACAAAGCCAATCCGATTGCCGCGATTTTGTCGGCCGCGATGATGCTTCGCCTGTCGTTCGGGCTCACTGCGGAAGCGGAGGCGGTCGAGCACGCGGTGCGGCAGGTGCTCGATCAAGGCTTGCGCACTGCGGATTTGGCGTTTGGCGGCCGCGCGGTGTCGACAGATAGAATGGTGGAAGAAATCAAAAACGCGGTGCTCGATTACACAGCCATTGCGCAAATTATGACCGTTTATGCCTAAAACGCGCGAGGTGAAAGCCAATGAAGCCAAAAACGATCATCGATAAAATATGGGAAAACCATGTCGTCTACCGCGAGGAAGGCAAACCGGATTTATTGTACATCGATTTGCACCTGGTGCATGAAGTCACATCGCCGCAGGCGTTTGAGGGGCTGCGGCAAAAAGGGCGGAAGGTGCGGCGGCCGGATTTGACGTTTGCGACGATGGACCATAACGTGCCCACTGTCAATCGGTTTGTCATCACCGATGAGGTGGCGCGCAACCAAATTGCAGCGCTCGAGCGCAATTGCCGCGAGTTCGGCATCCCACTGGCAGATTTGCATAGCGAAGAGCAAGGAATCGTGCACGTCATCGGTCCGGAGCTCGGCTTGACCCAACCGGGGAAAACGATCGTCTGCGGCGACAGCCATACGTCGACGCACGGGGCGTTTGGCGCGTTGGCGTTTGGCATCGGCACAAGCGAGGTCGAGCACGTGCTGGCGACGCAAACGCTTTGGCAGCATAAACCGAAAACGCTGCAAATCCGCATCAACGGTCGTCTCGGCAAAGGGGTGACCGCCAAAGACGTCATCTTGGCCATTATCGGCCGCTATGGCGTTGGCGTCGGCACCGGCTATATTATTGAGTTTACCGGTGAGGCGATCCGCCGCATGTCGATGGAAGAACGGATGACGATTTGCAACATGTCGATTGAAGCGGGGGCGAGAGCCGGGCTCATCAGCCCGGATGAAACGACATTCGCCTATTTGCGCGGCCGCAAATATGCGCCAAAAGGCGAAGCGTTTGAGCAAGCGGTCGAACGGTGGCGGGCGCTCGCCAGCGACGAGGGGGCGGAATACGACAAGACGATTGAAATCGACGCGTCGACGATCGCCCCGATGGTGACATGGGGTACAACCCCGGCGATGAGCACATCGGTCGATGGCGTCGTGCCGCATCCCGAGCAGTTTGAAAGCAAAACAGAGCAAAACGCGGTGCGCCGGGCGCTCGAGTATATGGGCTTGAAACCGGGAATGGCGATCACCGATATTCCGGTGCAGCACGTTTTTATCGGCTCATGTACGAACTCGCGCATCAGCGATTTGCGGGCGGCAGCGGGCATTGTCAAAGGAAAAAAAGTCGCTCCGGGCGTGCGCGCGCTCGTTGTGCCGGGGTCGCAGCAAGTGAAAAGACAGGCGGAAGAAGAGGGGCTTGCGCAAATTTTCATCGATGCCGGTTTTGAATGGCGTGAGGCTGGCTGCAGCGCCTGTTTGGGCATGAACCCGGACATCATCCCAGAAGGCGAGCACTGTGCGTCAACGTCGAACCGCAACTTTGAAGGGCGGCAAGGAAAAGGAGCGCGCACGCATCTCGTCAGCCCGGTGATGGCCGCGGCGGCTGCGATTTACGGACATTTTGTCGACGTGCGCCAGCTTGAAGCTGAGCCGGTCCGATGACGGGTGCTCCTTGATATGGCCGCCCCCGTTTTGGGGCTATCTTCTCAAAAGCGGCATAGAAACGAACGATACACGGGACGGAAGGGGAGAGACGGGATGAAGCCGTTTACGATTCACCGCGGGAAAACCGCCGGCATCGACCGGGCGAACATCGATACGGACCAGATCATTCCGAAGCAGTTTTTAAAACGAATCGAGCGCACCGGGTTCGGCCAGTTTCTATTTTATGATTGGCGGTATTTGAGCGATGGCACGCCAAATCCGGAGTTTGAGCTGAATCGCCCGGAGAACGAAGGAGCGACGATTTTGATCGCCGATGAAAACTTCGGATGCGGCTCGTCGCGCGAGCACGCGCCCTGGGCGCTTCAAGATTACGGATTTCGCGCGATCATCGCCCCGTCATTTGCTGATATTTTTTACAATAACTGCTTAAAGAATGGACTGCTGCCGATCCGGCTCGATCGGGAAGATGTCCGCTACTTATTGCGCCAAAGTGAGCGCGCTGACTATGAGTTGACGGTGTCGCTTGAAGAGCAGCGCGTGTTCGATGACGAAGGGTTTTCGCGCCCGTTTGACATTGACCCGTACCGGAGGCAGCTGCTGTTAAAAGGATGGGATGAAATCGATTTGACGTTTGTATATGAACCTTACATTGCCGCGTACGAACAAAAACATTGCCCACGGCCGTAGCCGTTATGCGTTTGGCGCGGCAAGGCGGGATGGACGAAGGGTGTCCCAAAAGCGACGGGGCACCCTTTTTATCGTCCGTTCACGCGCTGGCGCTTCTTTATAACGAGTCGATCGTCAAAAGGGACATGGCCCTCCTGCAACGTTTTTTCTATTCAGAAATATCGCGGCGCCATCCCCTCATCTTCTGGCGATTTCTTATCAATCCGGCGAATCCGTCATTTTCCTCCGGCCTTTCGGGCTATATTTGCCTCCCGTCTGAAGGCAGACCGCCTTTTAACGCCGCCCCGTTTCTTTGTCCGGTTGTGAACGTATGGGCGTGCTTCCATCATGTCGCTGCGGTGTGCTGCAATCCACAGCTTGTGTCGCTGGGGAAAACTTGCTACACTTGTAGTAAATGAAAATAGGAGCGGGCGAAGATGGGAAGCGAAAAAAAAGGAAAAATCATTATGTTTCCACAAACAAAGGAACGGCTGATCGAAGAAGCGTTTATGGCGCTTGAGGCGAAGCGGTACAAGGAAGCGTTCCGCTTTTTGCGCGCCGCTGAGCAGCTCGGCGACAGCAGCTTTCCGGTTCGGCTCGGGCTTGCCGTTTGCTGCTACGAGCTCGGGGAGCACGACGAAGCCGAATGGCGCTTGGCGGCTTTGCTTGAGGAACAGCCGGACAACAGCGAACTGTTGCAGATGTATATTGCGCTTTTGTTGCAGACGAACCGGTACAGCGAAGCGGAAGCAGCCATTCGCGCCGCTTTGCAGCGTCCTTCGCTTTCCGTTTCGCTGCGCGGACAGCTTCGCCAGCTTCTCCGCTTCAGCGAAAAAATGAGCGCTCGCCCGCTGCCGCCTGCCGAATGGAAACAGGCTAAGCGGCTGCTTGAGTCAGGAGACATCGCCGAGCAAATGCAGCTTATCAAGCAGTTGGAAAAAGAAGAAATCAGCCCCGTATTGCCGCTGCTTAAGCAATATTTGCGCGAGCCGGACAAAAGCCCGATGGCCAAAACGATGCTGCTTCGCCTGCTGACCGTCAAACGGGTCGACGAAGCGGTGACAGTCGAAAAATTCGGCCGCCGCATTGACGTGGTGCCATCCGCGCTAAACGAGCAGACGGAGACGGAGTTTGCTTCCATGTTGCTTCGCCTGCTGGAACAGCGGCTTTCTGCAGACAGCCCGAGCCTATATGAGACAGCGGCGGAAATTTGGCTCCGTTATGCCTACATCTTATATCCGTTTCCACCGGAGCCCGCCAATGCCGAGGCATGGATGGCTGCCCTTCACTGGATGGCGAGCCGGTTTCAAGGCATCGACGTCGAAACGAATGACGTGGCGGCTCGCTACGGTGTCACAGAAGCGGAGATGGCGGAACTTTGCAAAAAGTTGCACGAGGTAGAGAAACTTTCCTTTTTTTAAATAGAGGGTTCGATGTTGAAACATGGCTTTCATATGTTATAATATAATGGCTGTGCTATGTATTTGTTTTCGCATACTTGCTACATAATCAGAGCATAATAAGAGGATAATGGACAAGCGGATGGCATGATGGATCCGCGCAATGATTTTAGTTGGAGGGAACAGTATGTCAGTCAAATGGGAAAAGCTCGAAGGAAATGAGGGCGTATTGACGGTTGAAGTCGACGCCGAGCAAGTGAACAAAGGCTTGGATGCCGCATTTAAAAAAGTGGTGAAAAATATTGCGCTGCCGGGCTTCCGCAAAGGGAAAGTGCCGCGCGTCCTGTTTGAAAAACGGTTTGGCGTTGAGGCGCTCTATCAAGACGCGCTCGATATTTTGCTGCCGGAAGCGTATGCGAAAGCGGTCGAAGAAGCAGGCATTGAGCCGGTATCGATGCCGGAAATCGACATTGAACAAATGGAAAAAGGGAAAAGCCTGATTTTTAAAGCGAAAGTGACGGTAAAACCGGAAGTGAAGCTCGGCCAATACAAAGGGCTTGAAGTGGAAAAAATGGATGCGACGGTAACGGATGAAGACGTCGAAAACGAGCTGAAACGCCTGCAAGAAAATTACGCCGAACTCGTCGTGAAAGAAGACGGAACGGTGGAAAACGGCGATACGGCCGTCATCGATTTCGAGGGATTTGTCGACGGTGAACCGTTTGAAGGTGGCAAGGCGGAAAACTATTCGCTCGAAATCGGTTCAGGCACCTTTATCCCGGGGTTTGAAGAACAGCTTGTCGGTATGAAAGCCGGCGAAGAAAAAGAAATTCAAGTGACGTTCCCGGAAGAATACCACGCTGAGCAGCTGGCTGGCAAACCGGCGACGTTCAAAGTGAAAGTGCATGAAGTGAAAGCGAAGCAATTGCCGGCTTTGGACGACGAGTTTGCGAAAGACGTCGATGAAGAAGTTGAAACGCTTGACGAACTGAAAGCGAAAATCCGCGCCCGTCTGGAAGAAGCGAAAAAGAATGAAGCGGAAACGGCGTTGCGCAATGCGGTCGTCGAAAAAGCGGCAGCCAATGCGGAAATCGATATTCCGGCTGTCATGGTGCAAAACGAGACGGACCGGATGCTTCGCGAATTTGATCAACGACTGCAAATGCAAGGGCTGAACTTGCAGCTGTACTATCAATTCTCAGGTCAGGATGAAGCGGCGCTGCGTGAGCAAATGAAAGAAGACGCCGAAAAACGGGTGCGTGCGGCCTTGACGCTCGAAGCGATCGCCAAAGCAGAAAACATCGAGGTAACCGATGAAGAGGTGGAGGAAGAACTCCAAAAAATGGCGGAAGCCTACAACTTGAGCGTGGACAAGTTAAAAGAGCTGCTCGGCAGCTTGGATGGCGTCAAAGAAGATTTAAAATGGCGGAAAACGATCGATTTTCTTGTGGAGCACAGCACGGTTGCGGCATAATAATAAAGGTAGAAGGAACAAGGCGCGAGACGTTCGTGCCTTGTTCTTTATCTCAGTCATTGGCGCCTGGAGGTAATTTTTCAAACTTTTCTAACACATTACAGGTTTTTCATTCGCTTTTTTTGACGCATGTATGGTAAAATAGCGAATACATAAGTTTTTTGCAACATGGGATGGCGAGACATGATACATAACGCAGGTGCGATTTTGTTAGCAAGGGGTGAATGACATGTTTAAATTTAATGATGAAAAAGGGCAGCTAAAGTGTTCGTTTTGCGGCAAAACGCAAGACCAAGTGCGCAAGCTCGTCGCCGGCCCGGGCGTTTACATTTGTGATGAATGCATTGAATTGTGCACGGAGATCGTCGAGGAAGAGCTTGGAAACGAGGAAGAATTTGAATTTAAAGACGTGCCGAAGCCGATGGAGATCAGGGAAATTTTAGATGAATACGTCATCGGCCAAGATGAGGCGAAAAAATCGCTCGCCGTTGCGGTTTACAACCATTATAAACGGATCAATTCCGGCAGCAAAATCGATGATGTCGAGCTGTCGAAAAGCAACATTTTGATGATCGGGCCGACCGGGAGCGGGAAAACGCTGTTGGCGCAAACATTGGCGCGCATTTTAAACGTGCCGTTTGCCATCGCCGATGCGACATCGCTCACGGAGGCAGGCTATGTCGGCGAGGACGTCGAAAACATTTTGCTGAAGCTCATCCAAGCGGCCGATTATGATGTGGAACGGGCAGAAAAAGGCATTATTTATATCGATGAAATCGATAAAATCGCCCGCAAATCGGAAAACCCTTCCATCACCCGCGATGTTTCCGGTGAAGGGGTGCAACAGGCGCTGCTCAAAATTTTGGAGGGAACGATCGCCAGCGTTCCACCGCAGGGCGGCCGCAAACATCCGCATCAGGAGTTCATCCAAATCGACACAACGAACATTTTGTTCATTTGCGGCGGGGCGTTTGATGGCATCGAGCCGATCATTAAGCGCCGCCTCGGCAAAAAAGTGATCGGATTCGGTGCGGAAATGAACCAAGCCGATGTTGATGAGAAAAACTTGCTGTCGAAAGTGCTGCCGGAAGACTTGCTCAAGTTCGGGCTTATTCCGGAGTTCATCGGCCGTCTGCCGGTCATTACGACGCTTGAGCCGCTTGACGAACAGGCGTTGATCGATATTTTGACGAAGCCGAAAAACGCGATCGTGAAACAATACCAAAAAATGCTGGAGCTTGACGGCGTTGAACTCGAGTTTGAAGAAGCGGCGCTCCGGGAAATCGCGAAAAGAGCGATCGAACGGAAAACGGGTGCGCGCGGCCTCCGTTCGATCATCGAAGGAATTATGCTCGATGTCATGTTTGAGCTTCCATCGCGCGAAGATGTGCAAAAATGCATCATTACGCTCGATACCGTGCGCGGCACAAAACCGCCGAAACTCGTCCGCCACGACGGCACGGTCATTGAGCATGAACGGAAAACATCCGCTTAATCAAGAAACCGCCATAAACGGCGGTTTCTTTTTTTGGCCGGCGCCATGCCCCGGGCGCCGGCCGGCGCTTTTTTGTTTATTCCCGACAGTTCGCGGGGATACTATCATACTACATACTAAATCGAAGTCAGGAGGATGTCGGGGCATGGACTGGACAAACATCGTGCTTGTCATTCAGCTGTTTTTCGGCGTCATTATCGGCCTTTACTTTTGGAACTTGTTAAAAGGACAGCGCGTACAAAAGGTATCGATCGATAAAGAGTCGCGCAAAGAGATGGAGCAGCTCCGTAAACTGCGGTCCATTTCCCTTACCGAACCGCTTGCTGAAAAGGTGAGGCCGAAAAGTTTTGACGATATCGTCGGCCAGGAAGACGGCATTAAGGCGCTGAAAGCCGCGCTATGTGGGCCGAATCCGCAGCATGTCATCATTTACGGCCCGCCTGGCGTCGGCAAAACGGCAGCCGCCCGGCTCGTGTTGGAAGAAGCGAAAAAAAACCCGCTTTCTCCGTTCAAAAAAAATGCGGTGTTCGTCGAGCTCGATGCGACGACGGCGCGTTTTGACGAGCGCGGCATTGCCGATCCGCTCATCGGTTCGGTGCACGATCCGATTTACCAAGGGGCCGGGGCGATGGGCCAAGCGGGCATTCCCCAGCCGAAGCAAGGGGCGGTGACGAACGCCCATGGCGGCGTTTTGTTTATTGATGAAATTGGCGAACTTCACCCGATCCAAATGAACAAGCTGCTAAAAGTGCTCGAGGATCGGAAAGTGTTTTTTGAAAGCGCCTATTACAGCAAAGAAAACCCGCAAATCCCAAGCCATATTCACGATATTTTTCAAAACGGGCTGCCAGCCGATTTCCGTCTTGTCGGGGCGACGACGCGCACGCCGAACGAAATTCCCCCGGCTATCCGCTCCCGTTGTTTGGAAGTGTTTTTCCGTGAACTCGATCAAGACGAGATCGCCTTAATCGCCAAAAAGGCGGCGGAAAAAATCCGCCTGAACGTGTCAGAAAGCGGAATTCGCCTGCTTGCCGCCTATGCGCGCAATGGGCGGGAGGCGGTGAACATGATGCAAATCGCCGCCGGTCTTGCCATTACGGAAAACCGTGACAAAATTTTGGATAAAGACATTGAATGGGTCATTCATTCAAGCCAAATGGCTCCGCGCTATGAAAAGAAAATTGCGTCCACCCCGGCGGTCGGCGTCGTCAATGGCCTTGCCGTGTACGGCCCGAACACCGGCGCGCTTCTTGAAATTGAAGTGACAGCCTTGCCGGCGAAAGGAAAAGGGACGATCAACGTCACGGGCATTATTGAGGAAGAGAGCATCGGCAGCGCCGAAAAATCGGTGCGCCGCAAAAGCATGGCGCGCGGTTCAGCAGAAAACGTCATCACCGTGCTGCGGGCGATGGGGGTGCCGGCCGACCGTTACGACATTCATGTCAACTTCCCGGGCGGCGCGCCGGTCGACGGGCCGTCAGCCGGGGTGGCGATCGCCGTTGGCATTTATTCAGCCATTTACCAGCTGCCGGTTGATCATACGATCGCGATGACGGGGGAAATCAGCATCCGCGGTTATGTCAAACCGGTCGGCGGTGTATTTGCCAAAATCAAAGCGGCAAAACAAGCGGGGGCGAAAAAGGTGATAATTCCGCTTGAGAACATGCAGTCGCTGCTGCGGGAAGTGAGCGGCATTCAAATTATTGCTGTCCGCCGTCTTGAAGAAGCGCTGATGCACGTGTTCGGCGAGGAGGCGCTTCGCCGCGGGCCTGCCTTTTTGCCGGCGGCGGCCGACCGTCCAGGGAAAAAGCTTGTATAAAGGCAACGCGCCAACGGAGGGTTGATGGCGAATAGAAAGCGGCTGTTTTTTAGGTGGTCCATGTACGGCTTCGGCGCCGGCGAATCGCCGCCGAAGTCGGTTTTTGTTTGCCTGCAAACGTCAAATTTTACAAACCCCGCTACCGTACTATACAATAAACGAATAGAAGCGAGAGATGGAGGTGTTCGGCGTGAACGGAAAGAAAAAGGAGACGGTCGTTCCGCTTTTGCCGCTGCGGGGGCTGCTCGTGTTTCCGACGATGGTGCTCCATTTGGACGTCGGGCGCGAGAAATCGGTCAAAGCGCTCGAACAGGCGATGGTGGAGGATCATATGATTTTGCTGACGTCGCAAAAAGATGTCGCCGTCGACGATCCAGACATGGACGACTTGTATAAAATGGGGACGATCGCGCGCGTCAAGCAGCTGCTCAAATTGCCGAACGGCACGTTCCGCGTGCTTGTGGAAGGCATCGCGCGGGCGCTTATCACTGAAGTCGTCAGCGAGGAGCCGTATTTTTCGGTCAAGTTTGAGAAGTTTGCCGACCGGTCGGTGAAAGACTTGGAAGATGAGGCGCTCAAGCGGACGATGCTCGAATACTTTGAGCAGTACATAAACTTGTCGAAACGGCTGTCGGCCGATATTTACGCGTCGATCGTCGACATTGACGAGCCGGGGCGCATGGCCGACATCATCGCCTCGCATTTGCCGCTCAAACTCGAGGAAAAGCAGCGCATTTTGGAAACGATCGACGTGAAAGAGCGCCTCAATAAAATCATTCAAATTTTGCACAACGAAAAAGAAGTGCTTCAGCTCGAGAAAAAGATCAGCGCCCGCGTCAAGCAATCGATGGAGCGGACGCAAAAAGAATATTATTTGCGCGAACAAATGAAAGCCATCCAAAAAGAGCTCGGCGAAAAAGAAGGAAAAACGGGCGAAGTGGAAGAGTTGAAAGAAAAAATTGAGGCGGCCGGCATGCCTGAACATGTGAAAGAAACGGCTCTCAAAGAGCTTGACCGGTATGAAAAAATTCCGGCGACCTCAGCGGAAAGCGCGGTCATCCGCAACTACTTGGATTGGCTTCTCGCCTTGCCGTGGTCGAAGGAGACAGAAGACATTCACGATATTAAGCGGGCGGAAGCCATTTTAAATGAGGAACATTACGGACTCGATAAGGTGAAAGAGCGGGTGCTCGAGTTTTTGTCGGTGCAACAGCTGACGAAATCGTTAAAAGGTCCGATTCTTTGCCTTGCCGGACCGCCGGGGGTCGGCAAAACGTCGCTTGCCCGCTCGATCGCCAAAGCGCTCGGCCGTCGCTTTGTCCGCATGTCGCTCGGCGGCGTGCGCGACGAATCGGAAATTCGCGGCCATCGCCGCACATACGTGGGGGCGATGCCGGGCCGCATCATTCAAGGAATGAGAAAGGCGGGCACGATCAACCCGGTTTTTTTGCTCGATGAAATCGATAAAATGTCAAGCGATTTTCGCGGCGATCCGTCGGCCGCTATGCTCGAGGTGCTCGATCCCGAACAAAACCATGCGTTCAGCGACCATTATATTGAAGAGCCGTACGATTTGTCGAAGGTAATGTTTATTGCGACTGCCAACTATTTGGCGGCGATTCCGCAGCCGCTGTTGGATCGGATGGAAGTGATCGAGATTCCGGGCTATACCGAAGTTGAAAAGCTCCATATTGCGAAGCGGCATTTGCTGCCGAAGCAGCTCGATGAGCACGGCTTGAAAAAAGCGGCGCTGCAAGTGCGCGATGATGCGATGCTTGCCATCATCCGCCATTATACGCGCGAAGCTGGAGTGCGGGAGCTGGAGCGACAGTTGGCGGCGATTTGCCGGAAGGCGGCCCGCCTCATTGTCTCCGGTGAGAAAAAACGGGTCGTCATCACAGAAAACAATCTCGAAGAATTTTTAGGAAAACGAAAATACCGCTATGGACAGGCGGAAGCGGAGGACCAGATCGGCGTGGCGACCGGTCTTGCGTACACCGCGTTTGGCGGCGATACGCTCGCCATTGAGGTGTCGCTCGCGAAAGGTAACGGCAAACTTGTGTTGACCGGAAAACTCGGCGATGTGATGAAAGAATCGGCGCAGGCGGCGTTCAGTTATGTTCGATCGCGCGCTGAGGAACTCGGCATCGATCCGAAATTCCATGAAATGTACGATATCCATATCCATGTCCCGGAGGGTGCGGTGCCAAAAGACGGGCCGTCTGCAGGCATTACGATCGCCACCGCACTCATTTCCGCGCTGACGGGCAAGCCGGTGAGCCGCTTTGTTGGCATGACCGGCGAAATTACGCTGCGCGGCCGCGTGCTTCCGATCGGAGGCTTGAAAGAGAAAACGTTAAGCGCCCACCGCGCCGGGCTGAAAACGGTCATTTTGCCAAAAGACAATGAAAAAGATTTAGCGGACATTCCGGAAACGGTGAAGCGCGACTTGCGCTTTGTGCTCGTCTCCCATCTCGATGAGGTGCTGCCGCATGCGCTCGTGGGGTGGAAGCGATGAACGTAACAAAAGCGGAGCTCGTCATCAGCGCTGTCAAGCCGGAGCAATATCCGGACGGCGGGCGGCCGGAAGTGGCGCTCGCCGGCCGCTCAAACGTCGGCAAATCGTCATTTATCAACAAAATGATCAACCGGAAAAACTTGGCACGCACCTCATCGAAGCCGGGCAAAACGCAGACGTTGAACTTTTATTTGATTAACGATTCGTTTTACTTCGTCGACGTGCCCGGCTACGGCTTTGCCCGCGTTTCAAAGCAGGAGCGGCAAAAATGGGGGAAGATGATGGAAACATATTTTACGACGCGCCAGACGCTCCAGGCGACGCTCTTGCTCGTTGACTTGCGCCACCCGCCGACAAAAGACGATGTGATGATGTACGAGTTTTTGAAGCATTATGACATTCCGGTCGTCGTCATCGCCACGAAAGCGGACAAAGTGCCGCGCGGCAAGCAGGCAAAGCATGCGAAAATCGCGCGTGAAACGCTGAACATAGCAGACGGCGACCCGCTCATTTTGTTCTCCGCCGAGACCGGACAAGGAAAAGAGGAAGCATGGGCAGCGATCATGCCGTTTTTAGCTGGATGATGGAAAAAAGGCGTCCCGTTTTTTGGAGCGGGACGCCTTTTTAGAAGGCTGATGACGGAGGGGAGACACGGTCTCCCCAAACGGTTTTTTCGGGTTGAACCGCTTGGCGGCGCTATAGCGTCATTTTCGTGCGATGTTGACAAATTCAGCGAGTCTATTGTTCTTCACCAGCCTTTTCCGCCCGCGGGCTGGCCGTTCTGTTGGCGGAAACCGCTTTTTCGCCTGCTTACTTCCGTTTGGCCCATAGCACATACACTCCAACGGCGATCAGCCCGAGCGGCCAAAATGTCCAGACTGAAGAAAGCCCGGTCTGCAACAGTTGAAAGAGCGGCTGGCCGCGGCCGGAAAACGTCAGTACAACGGCGAGAAAGAAAAAAAAGACGCCAAAGCCGGCCCCGCCTTTTTGCTTGCGGCTGCTGGCCAAAAAGGCAAGCGCCGTAATGAAAAAAAACACGTTCATCCCGTGCGGCCAGGACGGAAACGCCTCAACGAGCAGCAGTTCGACGCCGAAGCCGAGCAAAAGGAAGCCAGGGAAGACATACTGGTATTCGCGCGCGGAATACGCTTGGCCGAGCAGGGCGGCGCCGCAAATGGCAAGCAAAGCCGGCCAGCCTTGAAAAAGGCGCAAAAACGGGATTGACAGCTGCCCGGCGAGGAAATACAGCCCAAGGCCGATGAACAGAATGCCGGAGAAAGCGGCTTTTTGTTTCATAGTCATATGTCCCCCGTTTCCCATATAGACATGTTTATGGTAGAATGGTCACTGTATACAGTTTATCATAGCTTTCGACGGATGTTCACAATTTTTTCAAACTGGAATGACTGACAGCCATGATATAATAGTAGAAGGGATTTGGCTAAAAGGGGGGATGGCATTGTGCAAGTCATCGTTGTCGGCGTGAATTACAAAACCGCCCCTGTAGAAATTCGTGAAAAGCTGGCGTTTGGCGAGGCAGAGCTTGGAGAGGCGATGCGACGGCTCGCCAAGCAAAAAAGTGTGCTCGAAAACGTCATCGTGTCGACATGCAACCGGACGGAAATTTACGCGGTCGTCGATCAACCGCATACCGGCCGTTACTATATTAAAGCGTTTTTGGCTGAATGGTTTGGCCTTGAGGCGGAAGCGATCGCTCCGTATTTGCTTGTCTTTGAAGGGGAGGCGGCCGTTGGCCATTTGTTCCGCGTCGCCGCCGGCTTAGATTCGATGGTGCTCGGGGAAACGCAAATTTTAGGACAAGTGAAAGACAGCTATTTGCTCGCCCAAGAGATTGGGACGACTGGCACGATTTTCAACCATCTGTTTAAACAGGCGGTGACGTTCGCCAAGCGCGCCCATTCAGAAACAGGCATCGGGGCGCATGCGGTATCGGTCAGCTATGCAGCCGTTGAGCTGGCAAAGAAAATTTTCGGTCGTCTGGCGGATAAGCATGTGTTGATCATCGGCGCCGGCAAAATGGGTGCGTTGGCGGCGCAAAACTTGTATGGCAGCGGCGTTGGCAAAGTCACAGTCGTCAACCGGACGCTCGAAAAAGCGAAGCAGCTCGCCAAGCAGTTCGCCGGCGAAGCAAAGCCGCTCAGTGAGCTGTCGTGTGCGCTTCTGGAAGCTGATATCGTCATCAGCTCGACTGGATCAAAAGGCTATATATTGACGAAGGAAATGGTGGCGCCGCTTGAGAAAATGCGCAAAGGCCGTCCGCTTTTTATGGTTGATATTGCGGTGCCGCGCGATTTGGATCCGGCGTTGGCCGAGTTGGAGACGGTCTTTTTGTACGATATTGACGATTTGCAAGATGTGGTGGCCGCCAATTTGGCCGAGCGGCAAAAGGCAGCGGCCCGCATTGAAACGATGATGGAGGCCGAACTCGTTGCGTTCAGCCAATGGCTGCAGACGCTCGGAGTCGTGCCGGTTATTGCGGCGCTGCGTGAAAAAGCGCTCGCCATTCAGGCGGAAACGATGAAAAGTTTGGAGCGGAAATTGCCGCACTTGTCGGAGCGCGACCGGAAAGTGTTGAACAAGCATACGAAAAGCATCATTAACCAGCTGCTCCGCGACCCGATTTTGCAGGCGAAAGAGCTTGCCGCCGGCCCGAATGCCGGGGAAGCACTCGAGCTGTTTATGAAAATTTTTAATATCGAAGATGCGGTGAAAGCGCAGCAGCAAGGGATGAAACGGGAAGAAACCGTGCGGAACGACCGGCAGCAAGCGGAAGCGGCCCGCCCATCGTGGCAGCTGTAAGGTGGGATTGGTTGTGGCGCCGTTGTACGAACTGTCGATTTTGCTTTACATTGCGTCCATCCTGCTATACTTCATTGACTTTTTGCAGCAAAACCGGAAGGCGAACGAAACCGCCTTCTGGTTGCTTTCTGTTGTCTGGCTGCTGCAAACGCTGGTGTTCGCCTTTCGTATCATCGAAACGAAGCGCTTTCCGATTTTGACGATGTCGGAAGGGCTTTATTTTTACGCTTGGCTGCTCATCACGCTGTCGCTCGTGATCAATCGGCTGCTGCGCGTTGATTTTATCGTTTTTTTCACGAATGTTCTTGCCTTTTTTATTTTGGCCATTCACACGTTCGTGCCGTCGTCGCAGTCGCCGGCCATCGCCGAACGGCTCGTCTCGGAGCTCTTGATCATCCATATTACGCTCGCGCTCGGAGCATACGCCGCGTTTTCGTTGTCCTTTATTTTTTCGGTGCTGTACATGTTGCAATACAGTTTGCTGAAAAGAAAAAAATGGGGGGCGCGCCTATGGCGGATGGCCGATTTGGCGAAGCTCGATTTTTTGTCGTATGTTTTAAATTTGCTCGGTTTGCCTATGTTGTTACTAGGGCTGATTCTCGGCGTCATCTGGGCGTACATCCAAATTGACCACTTCCATTGGTATGACGCGAAAGTGCTCGGATCGTTTGTCGTTCTTCTTGTTTATGGCATCTACTTTTACAAACGGGTCGTCCGGCAGATGCAAGGAAAGGCGATCGCGTTATGGAACATCGGCTCGTTTTTATTTTTGCTTGTCAACTTTTTCTTGTTTGGCAGTTTGTCAAAATTTCATTTTTGGTATGCGTAACTGGGGAGGAACGAAATGCGGAACATTGTCGTTGGCTCGCGGCGCAGCAAGCTCGCCTTGACCCAGACAAACTGGGTCATCGCCGAATTGAAGCGTCTCGGGGCGCCGTTTACGTTTGAGGTGAAAGAAATCGTCACAAAAGGGGACCGCGTCCTTGATATCACGCTTTCCAAAGTGGGCGGAAAAGGGCTGTTTGTGAAAGAGATCGAGCATGAACTGCTCACCGGCGGCATCGATATGGCGGTTCACAGCATGAAAGACATGCCGGCGGTGCTGCCGGACGGATTGGTGATCGGCTCGGTGCCGCGCCGCGAAGATGCGCGCGACGTGCTCGTGAGCAAGGGAAAGCGGACGCTGTCTGACTTGCCCCCGGGAGCGGTCGTCGGCACGAGCAGTCTGCGCCGTTCGGCGCAGCTGCTTGCCTATCGTCCGGATTTGACGGTCAAGTGGATTCGCGGCAATATTGATACGAGGCTGGCGAAGCTGGAGAACGAAGATTACGACGCGATCGTGCTGGCGGCCGCCGGCCTGGCGCGCATGGGCTGGAGCGATGAGGTGATCAGCGACTACTTGTCGCCGGACATTTGCGTCCCGGCGGTCGGCCAAGGGGCGCTCGCTGTGGAATGCCGTGAAGACGATGAGGAGCTGCGCGAATGGTTACACCGCCTGAACGATGAGCGAACCGAACGGGCGGTGCGGGCGGAGCGCGCCTTTTTGCAGCAAATGGAAGGCGGCTGCCAAGTGCCGATTGCCGGCTATGCGGAAGTGCAAGGGGAAACGGTGCGTCTCACCGCGCTTGTTGCCTCGCCGGATGGCAACGAAATGTACAAAGAAATCGTGGCCGGCGTTGATCCGGAGGCGGTCGGCCGGCAGGCGGCCGCCATGTTGAGCGAGCAAGGGGCGAAGGCGCTCATCGAGCGAGTGAAAAAGGGGTTGGACCATAATGCCTGAGAGCCCGCTTGCCGGCAAAACCGTGCTCGTGACCCGCGGGCAGGAGCAGGCAGCGCCGTTTTCCGCCAAGCTGCGCGCTGCCGGCGCTGTGCCGGTGGAGATTCCGTTCATTGCCATCAGGCCGGCCGCCGCGCCGGAAGACATCGCCGCTGCAGCCGAACGGCTCGATTGTTACCGTTGGCTTATTTTTACAAGTGCCAATGCGGTTCGCTTCTTTTGCCCGCATATCGCTTCGCCGGCGCCCGTGCCGGACATCGCTGTTGTCGGTCGGAAGACGGCGGCGGCGCTTGCTGAGTTCGGCTTTTCGCCTGCGCTCATGCCGGACGATTTCACTGCCGAACAGCTGGCAGCCGCCCTTGCGCCCCGCCTCCGCCATGGAGACCGGGTGTTGTTTGTCAAAGGGGATTTGGCCCGCCCGACGTTGCCTGAAGCGCTAAGGGAAGCGGGGGCGTTGGTCGATGAGCTGACGGTGTACCGCACGGTGCCTGATGCAAGCGGACGTGAGCGGCTGTTGGCGCTGCTATGCGAGCGGAAAATCGATGTGATCACGTTGATGAGCCCTTCGGCCGTCCATAGTCTTGTCCGTCTTCTCGGCAGCAACGCGCCGACTCTTCTTGAAGGCGTCACCATTGCCTGCATCGGGCCGGTGACGAAAAGAGCAGCTGTGCAGGAAGGGATCACCGTACATATTTGTCCAACCGATTATACAACTGATGGTATGATAAAAGCGATGGAACAATATTTTTCAGTGGAGGGACGATAAAATGCCGTTGACATTTGACCGTCACCGCCGCCTGCGGCAAACGGCTGCCTTGCGGGCGATGGTGCGCGAGACGCATCTTCGCGTCGAGGATCTCATTTATCCGCTGTTTGTGGTCGAGGGAAGTGGCATTAAGCGGGAAGTGCCGTCGATGCCAGGGGTTTACCATTTATCGCTTGACCGTTTATCCGAGGAAGTGGACGACATCGCCAAGCTTGGCATTCCCGCCGTCATGGTGTTTGGCGTGCCAAATGAAAAAGATGAAGTCGGTTCGCAGGCGTATTGCGAAACAGGGATTGTGCAGCGGGCGATCCGCCAAATCAAAGCTGAACACAAAGATCTAGTCGTCATTGCGGATACGTGTTTATGTGAATATACGAGCCACGGCCATTGCGGCGTCGTCGAAAACGAGCGCGTGCTGAACGACCCGTCGCTCGAGCTCCTCACCAAAACGGCGGTGAGCCAAGCGCAAGCCGGCGCCGACATCATCGCGCCGTCGAACATGATGGACGGCTTTGTCGCCGCCATTCGCCGTGGGCTTGATGAAGCAGGGTTTGAGTATGTGCCGATCATGTCGTATGCAATCAAATACGCTTCGGCATTTTACGGCCCGTTCCGCGATGCGGCCAACAGCGCGCCGCAGTTTGGCGACCGGAAAACGTATCAAATGGATCCGGCCAACCGCCTTGAGGCGTTTCGCGAAGCGGAGTCGGATGTGAAAGAAGGCGCCGATTTCTTGATGGTCAAGCCGGCGCTTGCCTACATGGACATCATCCGCGACATCAAAAACCGCTTTCCGCTGCCGCTTGCCGCTTATAACGTCAGCGGCGAGTATGCGATGGTCAAGGCGGCGGCGCAAAACGGCTGGATTGATGAAAAAGCGGTCGTCATGGAAATGCTGACCGGCATGAAGCGGGCCGGCGCCGATTTGATCATCACGTATTTTGCGAAAGACGTCGCCCGTTGGCTGGCAGAATAAAGAGAGGAGGCGGAACGGTGCGAAGCTATGAACGGTCAAAAGGCGCCTACAGCGAGGCGCTCAAGCTGATGCCGGGCGGGGTGAACAGCCCGGTGCGCGCCTTCAAGTCGGTCGGCATGACGCCGATCTTTATGGCGCGCGGCCAAGGTTCGAAAATTTATGATATTGACGGCAACGAATATATCGACTATGTGTTGTCGTGGGGGCCGCTCATTTTAGGGCATGCCCATCCGCACGTTGTGGAAGCGTTAAAGCGCGTGGCGGAACAAGGGACGAGCTTTGGCGCCCCGACGCTGCTCGAAAATGAGTTGGCCAAACTCGTCATCGAGCGGGTGCCGTCGGTTGAAATCGTGCGCATGGTCAACTCCGGAACGGAGGCGACGATGAGCGCGCTTCGTCTCGCGCGCGGCTACACGAAGCGCAACAAAATTATCAAATTCGAAGGCAGCTACCATGGCCATGGCGATTCGCTGCTCATTAAAGCCGGCTCCGGCGTGGCGACGCTCGGCCTGCCGGACAGCCCGGGCGTGCCGGAGTCGGTCGCCCAGCACACGATCACCGTTCCGTATAACGATTTAGACAGCGTTCGCTACGCGTTTGAGCGGTTTGGCGAAGACATCGCCGCGGTGATCGTCGAACCGGTCGCCGGCAACATGGGTGTCGTGCCGCCGGTGCCTGGTTTTTTGGAAGGGCTGCGGGACGTGACGAAACAGTATGGCGCCCTGCTCATTTTTGACGAGGTCATGACCGGCTTCCGCGTGGACTACCATTGCGCCCAAGGGTATTATGGCGTTGAGCCGGATTTGACGTGTCTCGGCAAAGTGATCGGCGGCGGCCTGCCGGTTGGAGCTTATGGGGGAAAAGCAGAAATTATGGAGCTCGTCGCACCGAGCGGGCCGGTGTACCAAGCAGGCACGCTGTCCGGCAACCCGCTTGCCATGATCGCCGGTTACGAGACGCTTCGCCAGTTGACGCCGGAAACGTATGAAGAGTTCAAGCGCAAAGCGGCGCGCCTTGAAGAAGGGTTGCGCCAGGCCGCCGAAAAATATGACATTCCGCATACGATCAACCGTGCCGGGTCGATGATCGGCTTGTTCTTCACGAACGAACCGGTGGTCAATTACGAAACGGCGAAAACGTCCGACTTGGAGCTGTTTGCCGCTTATTACCGGGAAATGGCGAATGAAGGCATTTTCTTGCCCCCGTCGCAATTTGAAGGGCTGTTTTTGTCGACGGCGCACAGCGATGAGGATATCGAGTACACGATTGCCGCAGCGGAGCGGGTGTTTGCCCGTCTGCGCAAGGAGTGAACCAAATCAGGCTGCTGATCGACGGCAGCCTGATTTTTTTATCATACCGTCTCTTTTTCACTCATACAATGGATAATGTCATAGAATCCATTAGGCGAAGGGACGGAAGGAGGAGGCCCGGTTGGAGCAATCGTATTTGCGGTTTTCATTGGAAGAATCGGTCTGGTTTAAAAACGGACAGGAAGTCGCCGAATTTTTGTCGATTTCTCTTGATCCTGTGATCTCTGTCGACGAGTACGATCAATATATTACGATTCGCGGGGCGCTGGAATTAAACGGAGAGTTTCGTCCGGGGGACGGGGGAGAGGCCACGGAAGCAGACAGTGATGCGTTCGAATTTGCCAGCTACCGCTACATCCAGCATATTTCCGTGCGCGAGGATGGCATTAGCGAGCTGTCGCACCGGTTTCCGATCGATATTACCATTCCGCGAAACCGCATTCGCGACCTTGACGATGTATATGTCACAGTGGAATCGTTTGACTATGATCTTGGCGACAACGGCAGGCTGCTTGTGACCGCCGACATTTCGATCAGCGGCATTAGCGAAGCGCCGCTTGTCGATGACTTGCCTGCTGATGACGAAGAGGAAGAGCTGCTTTTGGCCCCGTTTGAGTCGATCGCCCGCAAGGAGGCAGCCGGCGACGAAGCGTTCATACCCGAGGATCGTCCCGCCGCTGCAGGCGAGGAACTGCCGGCTTCCGCCTTTGAACCGACGGCTGTGCGTCATGAAGAAACGCCGCCTGATGAAGAGGCGGGTGTAAAAGAGCCGTTTTTGCCAATCGAGACGGAAACGAAAGCGGTGAGTGCGGAAGCGGAAGAAGACATGGCGACTTTGCTGCCGCCGACCGAGGCGAAAGTGTCGATCGGCGCCGCGAAAAAAACCGCCGAGGAAGACAAGGAAGAGCAAGCAACGGAAACGAAAAGCGAAAACGCCCTGTATTTAACAAAGCTGTTTGCGAAAAGCGAGGCGGAAGAGTTTACACAAGTCAAAATTTGCATCGTCCAGCAAGGGGACTCGTTGGACAAGATTGCCGAACGATATGATGTCACCGTTTCCCAACTTTTGCGCGCCAACGATTTGGAAAGCCCGGATGATGTGCACGAAGGGCAGCTGTTATATATTCCGGCCATGGCGGGAAGCCGTCCTTTCGCCTGAAAGGAACGCTTTCCGTTTCTTTTGCCGGTGAGGGGGCGTAACGATGGCCATACGGTCTGAAACGTACCGCGCTGTGCTCAGGCAATATGGGCTTCGGCCGCGGCATATCGAGCAGTGGGGCAAAGCGGCTAAAGTATACACCGACAGCGGGCTGTTTGCTTTAAAGCCGCTTGAGAGCGAACAAGAGGCAGCCGCCATTTGGCAGTCGCTCCATTATTATGGCCGCCACTGCCCCCCGCTTTATGGGACGAGGCAGCGGTCGTTGTTTGCAGCGGAGGGAGGGCGCCTTTATTACTTGCAAGCATGGCGTGAAGATGAAGCGGGGTCGAGAGAGACCGCTGTTCGCCCTTTTTTTCGCGAACTCGCCCGCCTTCACCGCATGACGGTCCGCACCGTGCAAGCGAGCGAAGAGGAGATCGACGCCTACCAAAAACAAAAAAAAGACGAATGGCAACGGGCGCGGGCCGTTTGGGAGGAGCGGGTCGAACGGTACGAGACAGCGTGGTACATGTCGCCGTTTCAGCTGCAATGCTGTACGTATTTCCATGAAGTGATGCGCGCGTATTGGTTTGCCGAGGAGCAGCTTGCTGCTTGGGAGGAAGCGGTGAAGGAAACGAAGCAATGGCGAATCGTCTGGGTGCACGGAAAGGCGCGCCTTTCTCATTACGTGGCGCCGTATTGGATCAGCTGGGAGCGGGCGCATTGGAATTCTCCGGTATACGATTTAGTTTCTATTTTTCGCAACCATGTGCGCACAATTTCACCGCTTGAACGGGAATGGTTCGATGGGCTTGCTGAGTATGAAACGGAACTGCCGTTGTCCGCCGCAGAACGGGCGTTTCTCTACAGCCATTTGGCCGAACCGTGTGGGTTTGTCCGCTGCCTCGAACGCTATGAGGCCGTTTCACATAAGGAACGGAACGAGCGTGAGCACGTTGCTGCCCTGCTGCGCTGCTATATGGCTTTTAAAAACATGGAGGCCGTTGTCATGCATCTTGTCCAACGCGATGCTGCGCAGCCGCAGGATGAAACGGCCGGCTCTGAAACGCCAGCGGAAGAGGACGGCAGCGGTTAAATCCATTCCAAGTGGAGCGCCACAGCGAGCAAAACAAAAACAGCCAGCAAAATGACGTCAAATGTCGTCGGCAAAAAAATGGTGCGAATGGCTTGAAAAATGGTGAGCGGGATGATCACTTGGGCGCAGACGGCGCGCACTTGCCTCAGCCAAGGCGGCCATGAATACGGGTTGAATCGCCGCATCGGTGTTCCCTCCTTCCCGGGTTTACTATACAATATGAAACAACAAAATGTTTGTCACCAACCGCCGGCCAATGGAATAAATAAATAAAAACTTGGCAAAGATGATGGACAATGGTAGTATAATAATCGAATCATGACGACAAAAGCGAAGACGGGGAGGAGTACAGCGGTCCGCGCCTGCAGAGAGGGAAATCGGAAGCTGCGAGATTTCCTAGGATGACGGTTGCTGGAAGGTCGCCCTTGAGCTGCTTCTTTGAAAGGCGCTGCTGCCGAGTAGAGGAAGCCGGCATCATGCCGTTATGCCAATGAAGCGCTTAAGCTTCTAGAAGGCCGGTCAACCAAACTGATTGTGGGCTCGCCAGCCGATGTTTCACCGGTGGGTTGGCCGTGTTGCGGTTCTCTTCATCACCAGCCTTCTAGGCTTAAGAAAAAAGGTGGTACCGCGAAAGCAGCTCCTTTCGTCCTTTTTGGATGAAAGGGGCTTTTTTGCTTGCCGGCTGTGCGGCATTGCTTAGTGGGAAGCCGCCGTCGGCCGCATTGTCCATCATGTTGAAGGAGGGAAATGAAACATGGCACAGCACGAAGTGTCGATGCCGCCGAAATACGACCATCGCGCCGTTGAAGCGGGGCGCTACGAATGGTGGCTGAAAGGAAAATTTTTTGAAGCGACCGGTGATCCGAACAAACGACCGTTTACGATCGTCATTCCACCGCCCAACGTCACCGGCAAACTGCATCTGGGGCACGCGTGGGATACGACGCTGCAAGACATCATTACGCGCATGAAGCGGATGCAAGGGTATGACGTTTTGTGGCTTCCGGGAATGGATCACGCCGGCATCGCCACCCAGGCGAAAGTCGAGGAAAAATTGCGCCAGCAAGGGCTGTCGCGCTACGATTTAGGCCGGGAAAAATTTTTAGAAGAAACGTGGAAGTGGAAGGAAGAATACGCCGGCCATATTCGCAGTCAATGGGCGAAGTTAGGGCTTGGGCTTGATTACACGCGCGAGCGGTTTACGCTTGACGAAGGGCTTTCCAAAGCGGTGCGCGAAGTGTTCGTCTCGCTCTACCGGAAAGGGCTCATTTACCGCGGCGAATACATCATCAACTGGGATCCGGTGACGAAAACCGCGTTGTCGGACATTGAGGTTGTTTATAAAGAAGTGAAAGGCGCGCTCTACCATATGCGCTATCCGCTCGCCGACGGCTCCGGCTTCATCGAAGTGGCGACGACCCGTCCGGAGACGATGCTCGGCGATACGGCCGTTGCCGTGCATCCGGATGACGAGCGGTACAAGCACTTGATCGGCAAAACGGTCAAGCTGCCGATCGTCGGCCGTGAAATTCCGATCATTGCCGATGAGTACGTCGACATGGAGTTCGGCTCCGGGGCGGTCAAAATTACGCCGGCGCACGACCCGAACGACTTTGAAATCGGCAACCGCCACAATTTGCCGCGCATTCTTGTCATGAACGAAGACGGCACGATGAATGAAAACGCCATGCAATACCAGGGGCTTGACCGGTTTGAATGCCGGAAGCAAATCGTCCGCGATTTGCAAGAGCAAGGCGTTTTGTTCAAAATCGAAGAGCACGTGCACTCCGTCGGTCATAGCGAGCGGAGCGGCGCGGTCGTTGAGCCGTATTTGTCGACGCAATGGTTCGTGAAAATGAAGCCGCTCGCCGAAGCCGCCATCAAGCTGCAGCAAACGGACGGCAAAGTGCAGTTCGTGCCGGAGCGGTTTGAGAAAACGTATTTGCATTGGCTTGAGAACATCCGCGACTGGTGCATTTCACGCCAGCTTTGGTGGGGGCACCGGATTCCGGCGTGGTACCATAAAGAAACAGGCGAAATTTACGTCGACCATGAACCGCCAGCGGACATTGAAAATTGGGAACAAGACCCGGATGTGCTTGATACATGGTTCAGTTCGGCGCTTTGGCCGTTCTCGACAATGGGATGGCCGGATGTGGAATCGCCGGATTACAAGCGCTACTACCCGACCGATGTGCTTGTCACCGGCTATGACATCATTTTCTTCTGGGTGTCGCGCATGATTTTCCAAGGGCTTGAATTCACCGGAAAGCGTCCGTTCAAAGACGTGCTCATCCACGGCCTCGTCCGCGACGCCCAAGGGCGGAAAATGAGCAAATCGCTCGGCAACGGCGTCGATCCGATGGATGTGATCGATCAGTACGGCGCCGATGCGCTCCGCTATTTCTTGGCGACCGGCAGCTCGCCGGGGCAAGACTTGCGCTTCAGCACCGAAAAAGTCGAAGCGACGTGGAATTTTGCCAACAAAATTTGGAACGCCTCGCGCTTTGCCTTGATGAACATGGGCGGCATGACGTACGAGGAGCTTGATTTGAGCGGCGAAAAAACGGTCGCCGACCATTGGATTTTAACACGTCTCAACGAAACGATCGATACGGTGACGAAGCTCGCTGAGAAATACGAATTCGGCGAAGCGGGGCGTACGCTGTACAACTTTATTTGGGACGACTTGTGCGACTGGTATATCGAAATGGCAAAGCTGCCGCTGTACGGTGATGACGAGGCGGCGAAAAAGACGACGCGTTCGGTGTTGGCGTATGTGCTCGACAACACGATGCGCCTGCTTCACCCGTTCATGCCGTTCATTACCGAGGAAATTTGGCAAAACTTGCCGCATGAAGGCGAATCGATCACCGTCGCTCCGTGGCCGCAAGTGCGCCCTGAGCTGTCGAACGAAGAAGCGGCTGAAGAAATGCGGATGCTCGTCGACATCATCCGCGCCGTCCGCAACGTCCGCGCCGAAGTGAACACGCCGCCGAGCAAGCCGATTGCGCTCTATATTAAGACAAAAGATGAACAAGTGCGGGCGGCGCTCATGAAAAACCGCGCCTATTTGGAGCGGTTCTGCAACCCGAGCGAGCTCTTGATTGATACAAACGTTCCCGCGCCGGACAAAGCGATGACGGCGGTCGTCACCGGCGCCGAGCTCATTTTGCCGCTTGAAGGGTTGATCAACATCGAAGAAGAAATCAAACGGCTCGAAAAAGAGCTCGACAAATGGAACAAAGAAGTCGAACGCGTCGAAAAGAAACTGGCGAACGAAGGCTTTTTGGCGAAAGCGCCGGCCCATGTCGTCGAAGAAGAGCGGCGCAAGCGGCAAGATTACATCGAAAAACGCGAAGCCGTCAAGGCGCGCCTCGCCGAGCTCAAACGGTAGACAAACGATCTGGCGGTTGATTATGATGAAGACGAATCCGCTTGCGGGCGGGTTCGTCTTTTTCGATAGGGATGATGATGCCGAAGGAAAATGCCTTCGACATATACGATCGAGTCTTGGCCCCGATTGCCGCATGAAACCGGAAGCAGGACAAGACAACAACGAACAAGGAGGAGGATGAACATGGTTCGAACTTATGACGAAGCGGTCTCCTGGATTCACGGGCGGCTGCGGCTCGGCATGAAACCGGGATTGAAACGGATGGAATGGATGATGGAACAACTCGGCCACCCGGAACGCCGCGTCCGCGCCGTCCATATCGGGGGAACGAACGGAAAAGGGTCGACCGTCGCCTACCTGCGCTCCATTTTGCAGGCGGCGGGCTATTCGGTCGGCACGTTCACCTCGCCGTATGTCGAGCAGTTTAACGAACGAATCAGCATCAACGGCGAACCGATTTCCGATCAAGAGATCGTCGAGCTCGTGCGAGTCATTCAGCCGCTTGCCGATGAGTTGGAACAAACAGAGTTTGGCGGACCGACCGAGTTTGAAGTGATCACGGCGATGATGCTGTATTATTTTGGAAAACAGAACATTCAAGACATCGTGCTCGTCGAAGTCGGGCTTGGCGGCCGCTTGGACTCAACCAACATCATTTATCCGCTCGTTTCTGTCATTACAAACGTCAGCTACGATCATATGAACATTTTAGGCGATACGCTTGGGCAAATCGCCGCGGAGAAAGCCGGAATCATCAAATCGGGCGTGCCGCTTGTGACGGCGGTGAAGGAACCGGAGGCGTGGGAAGTGATCGCCAAAACGGCGGCGGAGCGGAAGGCGAAAACATATCGTCTCGGCGTCGATTTCACCGTTTCCGACCGGCAGGCGACGGTGGAAGGGGAGCAGTTTTCGCTTGTCACGCCGTTTGCCGAATATCGCGATTTGCGCATTCAAATGCCCGGCGCCCATCAAGTCGAAAACGCGGCGGTGGCGGTGATGGCGGCAGAGTTGTTGCGCCTTGGCTATTCGTTTTTGATCGATCCGGAGCATATCGCCGATGGGCTGGCCACTGCTGCTTGGCCCGGCCGGTTTGAGCGGGTGAGCGGCAAACCGCTCATCATTCTCGACGGCGCCCATAACGAAGCCGGCATTCGCGCCCTTGTCGAGACGGTGCGCGCTCATTATCCCGACAAGCGCGTCCATGTCTTGTTCGCCGCGCTGACAGACAAGCCGCTTGAACGAATGATCCGGCCGCTTGACGAGCTGGCTGAGACGATCACGTTTACGACGTTTGATTTTCCGCGCGCGGCGGCGGCGGAACAGTTGTATGCTCTTTCATCCCATCGGCATAAGGCGACTGTTCATCGTTGGAAGAAGTGGATCGGTGAGCAGAAAACACGTTTGTCCGCTCAAGAAATGTTGCTGATTACGGGGTCTTTATACTTTATTTCCGAAGTGAAAAAAAGCTTGTGTAAGAAAAATTTGCTATCAACAACGTCTATGAAATGGTATAATGAAGATAAAGAAAAATAGGTAATTTGTCATGAAACGGGGAGAGGAACATGAGGAAAAGGAGGTTTTTCCAAGCTCTTACAGCGTTGATCTGGGCATTTTTGCTCATGTTTTGCACAGGTGGGAAGGAGGTTGCCGTTCAAGCCGCTTCTTCCTCTCTGCCATCGCTTCAATTGCAGTTTTCTTCGTCACAATCAGAGTACGCCAAGCCGCCAAACGGCGATGCCCAAGGCCGGCTCGATGTGACGCTCGTTCCACAAGGGGCTGTTTCAGGAATCATCCGCCCGCCGATCGATGTCGTGTTTGTCATGGACGTGTCGGGGTCGATGACGGCAATGAAGCTGCAAAGCGCCAAATCCGCTCTGCAAGCGGCGGTCAACTACTTTAAGTCCAATTACAACCAAAATGACCGCTTTGCTCTTATTCCGTTTTCCGATGGAGTGCGGGAAGCAAGTGTGGTTCCGTTTGGGAAGTACTCGAATGTTGCAAGTCAGCTTGATGCCATTCTCAATACCGGCAACAGCTTGACCGCCGGCGGCGGAACGAACTATTCGGCTGCTTTGTCTCTTGCTAAATCGTATTTCACGGACCCAACGAGGAAAAAGTATATCATTTTCTTAACCGATGGCATGCCGACGGTGTTGAATACAGTCGATACGATTACGTATCGGGAGGTCAAGCAGAATTTTTGGGGTGGATATTCCTATACAAGGAATAGAGTAACCGATTCTCTTTCGGTCACATACGAATTGTACAGCGATGGACGGACTGCCGGTATCCGTTTTACCGACAACAAAGGATATTCTCGCCAATTTTACAGCGACGGGCAAGATTATGTCAATGGATGGTGGGTGTCTTGGGATAACGGCTATTCGTTCACTTACAGCAGCATCGAAGGGAAAATCCGAGCCGATGCCACAGCGGTGGCGAAAATGCTTGGAATGAACAATATTACCCTTTATTCGATCGGTTTTGGCAGCAACACTGAAGTCGATATGAGCTTTTTGCAGACGCTGTCCGCGACTGCTGGCGGCGAGGCACGGCAAGGAACGATGCAAAATTTGACCGCTTTGTTCCAACAGTTTTCCCAGCTTGCCACCACGCCAGCGATCACAGGAACGATCCGCATCCCGCTTTCGTCGTTTGGCGGCAATGTCGCCGTTGCGGAAAACGGCCAAGTATGGCTGGATGAAAACAAGCAAAACGCGTATATTTCGTTTTCCATCCCATACCAAGTTGGTCAAGGCACTCCGGCGCCGGTGACGATTCCGATTCCCGTGTCATTTAAAGCAAAAGGGATATATACGTTCAATGCTGAACTGACGTATCGGGATGTGTATGGCCAACCACAGCCGGTTGTGACGAAAACGGTGACCGTCACGGTCAAAGACGAAGCGCCGCCGTCGTTTACTGGAACGGTGAAGCTGCAAGGGCTGACCAATGATGTCACAAGCTTAATCAAACGGGGGGCAACCGATGGCGACGACAACCGCTTCCGTGCCACGTATTCGTTGTCGCTTGTCGGGTATGTCGGCAATGCGACCGGGACGATCAGCAATGTGAGCATTGTCCAAGAACTGCCCGATGGCATCTCCGTTGTTCCCGATGGCAAAGTCACAACCTATGTGGAGAATGGCAAGCGTTATGCCAAATGGTCTTTCACCAATCAAACGTTCGACTACAGCCAGCTCAACAAACTGACGCTCTCGGCGCAATGGGTGATGCAGGCTGATTTTGCCATGAACAGTGTTCAATTGCCGCCAGCTTTGGTGACATTCACCGACAGCCGTTATGGTACCAAAACATCGACGCTCGTTCCGCCGGCGGAACGGATCGGCATGACAGTTCGCTTGGATGATTTTCCGAACGTTTACTATGAAGGGAATGGAATGGGGACTATTACCAAACACAAATTTTCTGCTTTATCAGACGACATCGTCGGGCGGGCGGATCCTAATGCAAATGGATTATTGCCGTTGCCTGTCAAAGCGCTGCAATATGACCCAAATGATGACGGCGTGCTGCTTGTCACGTACAGCAATGGCCGGACGGTGCGCGTCGCCTTGAAACCGCAGCTGTCGATCATAACGGAAAGCGGTGTGGCGGAAAGCGGCGCTGTGATCACGGAAGCGCCGACTGTCAAAATGGTGGGGCTTGTCGCTGGCGAAGGGGTGAAGTACGAGTACCAAGTCGTACGAAATGGCGTGGTTTCAGACTGGCAGCCGCTCGCTTCGCCGTATATGATTTCCATTTCCGATGACGGTGAGTATACTGTCGCGGTGCGTTCGGCTGGGGGGCTGACGCGCGGTGACGGAACGACGAAGGTAGCGTTCCGTTATAAGAAATTAATCCGCCGCTTAGTGCTTGGCGATTACGACCCGACGATGAATGTCGGAGATACGCAGAAGATTTCAGTGACGATCGTTCCGAGCGATGCGACGAACAAAACGCTTGCGTGGACATCAAGCGACCCGAGTGTCGCATCCGTAGATCAAAACGGCATGGTGACAGCGCGAAAGCCTGGAACGGTGACGATCACCGTCCGCGCGACTGACGGCAGCAACGTGCAAGAGTCGGCGACGATTACGGTCATTGTGCCGCTCGAACGGATGGCGTTCCGCAATCCAATTCTATACATGAATGTCGGCGATCCACTACTCGAAGTGGCGCCAGAACTCCATTTCATTCCGGAAAATGCAACGGACAACAAGGCGCTTCGCTCTGTTGTAACGTCTGACGATCGGTTTGTCAAAGTGGTTCAAGAAAACGGGAAATGGTATTTGCAAGCGGTTGATGTCGGATATGCCATCATCACGGCGACAGCCGAGGTGAAAGCGCTGGATGGCCGGGATATTCAAGCTGAGGCGACCGTCATTGTCCGATCGCCTTCCACCAACCAAAATGGCGGGAACGGCGGCAAATGGTAGCCATGAATAAAGCGCGGCCTCCCTTTCGGGAGCGCCGCTTTCCGTTTTGAATCAAAAATGCCTCCTTCATTCTACTTCCAATCGGTCGACCACGAGCGAAATGCGATTGACAAAAGGAAGTCCTGTCCCTTGTTCAACAAGCATTTCAGGACGATAGCGGATGACGAGGCGTGAGGATAACGGATCACTTCCTGGCGTAAACCGGTCCGGTTCTCCGTTTTCCCCATTGACTTGACCGCGGAATGCGTTGACGACAAGCCCATTGATGTCTGTGTCTGGAGCTGTTGCTCTGTTTCCGTGGGCGAACAGCCCGCCTTCGATATACAAGTAGGATCCAACGGCATAAATCGTGGCGCTGCTGTCTGTGTAAAAGTATCCTTTCAAATTCGGTGTCGGAATGGTTGGGTTATTGAATTCATTAATACGGGAAATATCGAGCGGACCTTTCGACAGCAACACAACACCTTTGTTGTTTAGCGCCCGTTCGATCCGGCTTTGGTAAATTTTCGTGCTCCCGGTGACGTAGATGCTTGCGTCAAGCCGCAAGTTGCCTGTCAAAGTTAAATCACCGAGGACGATAAAATTTCCGCGTACGCTGACAAATGTACTGGGATTTGTCGGCCCATCAAGGCGAAGATCGCCGTTGACAATGAGCCATTGGTTGACTCCGCTGTTCTGAATATCGACATCTCCTCTCAAAACGCTGTTTCCATCGAGGTAGAGCGGTTTGGTTTTGGACTGCTCTTTGATCACTTCTTCAAGCGTTTTACGTGGATCGTTTGGATCCGGTTGATTCGATTGGATCGAGGTCCATTGATTGGACAACTCTGCCACTAACGTGTGAAGTTGGCTATTTTTGTCCCCGGCTTCTTGAATGGATTCCATTCGCTCAATGTAATCGGATGACGGGGGCAAAATTCCCGATGCTTGCAACAGTTTGTCGGCCACAGTAAGGTCAAAATCGACATCGATAAAATCTTCGTTTTCTTGCCTGATGGTTGGCGCCGGTTCTGGCACATCCGTCGACCAACGAGGCGCCCAATTGGTCTTCATGCGAAAACGGCCTTGTGATGCTTCCCAGCAACCGGTCGTTTGCCCGCATGCATTCAATTGTCCGTCGTTTGTATACCAAATCGAGGAAGAGGATAAAAGCGGCATGCCGGCGTTAGACGAATTGACGGTCAGCTGTCCGTTTGCCTTCACATAGTTGGTCGCGTTGCTGGCATAGGCGTTTTGCCCTGTGTATACATTCCCGTTTTCGACATAAACCCCGCCGTTGAGGACCACTGTTTCCTTTGAGCCAAGCGCATATTTCAAAAAGCTTGGCGTATTGGTCACAAAGACGAGCCGCTTGACGGTTCGCGTCCGATGGCCGTCATTGAACGTTTTCGTTAAACGAAGGGCGCGAAGAAACACTTGGTTTTTGGGAATATCATATTGCTCGCTTTCATCTTCCATGATCACCCCGTAGCGGTCGCGCAGGCGGCCGGCGATCGTGTCTTCTCCAGGAGACGAGCTGCCAAGCCCGAGAAACTGATCCCATTGGTCAGGCGCAAAAATACGATGGCGGACCAAAAAATTTGGATCCGATAACTCTGCTTTCAGATCGGCGACTGCCTCGTTGACATCCGTCTTCGCCTCATGCAGCGATTGTACGTCATCCACGCGCACGGTGGTGAATTGGGCGTGCTCGACGGCGGTGGTGACAATGGTTAGACCTAGCAATAAAAAGACGGTGATGACCAACAATGTTGTAATCAAACTATATCCTCGCTGATCTCGGCGCATAGGGCCTCCCCCCTAAAAACCGAATTCCGTCTGTAAAGTGAAAGGTTTTATCGAAAGCATCCCGTTGTTATTCCCATCTTTGATCGTTAAGATGATGGTGATCACCCCACTTCGGCAAATTTCTCCGTCTCTGCGCGCGCAACGGAACGAAAAGGAGGAAGAATCGTCCAGCAAAAGGCGTGTGGATGTAATCGCTTCCCCGTCCATCATCAGTTTTCCGTCTTTAATCGAAATGATTTGATGGACCGATTGCGCCGCGGTTTCGCGGGAAACAAGACCGACTTGGTTGTTCGTTTTGAATTGCTCGTTTTTGACAAACGACAGTTGACTAAGCGTTTTGTTTTCTTGGCTCCGATCGGCTTCAAGGCCGTCCGGCGAGAACATGTATAAGGCATTCATGATGCGTGCCACCGCGTAATCCGCCTCGCTCCGTAATTCACTTTCAATGCCGATGTGCTGATAAACGCGAATGCCCGCTAGAAAAACAGTATAGATGGCGCCAATGATCAACATGGAAATGGAAATGGCGGCCAACAGCTCGACAAGCGTCATCCCATCTTGGGTGTTAACGGATCGTCTCATCGGTCACCACTCCTTCCACCCATGTGATGTCGCCGTTTCGTTCTCCCCAACGGACAACGGCGTACAGTTTCGCCATGTAGGTGCCGGCTTCGGAGGAGATCATGTTGTTTCGTTCACGACGGATCTCTTCTTTGAGCCGCTCCGGCAATGACGCAAATTCAGAGGAGGTGAGGAATCCGTCCCATCCTTTTTGATCGCAGCGGATGATGTACACCGTTGTTTCGTATTGAACATCATTGATTGTTGGGGCGAGCTGGGCGGTGCATGATTGTTGAGAGCTTATCGTTTCGCCCTGATTTCCGCTTGGAAACAATAAAGAGGACAAGGCTTCATGGCTGCAGCTGTTTTTCTCTACTTTAAGAAATGAAAGATTGTTCTCTGTCATGTAATTCGATAAGGAAGAAAAGAGAACATTTTTTTCAAAGTACGCCATCGTTCCACGCGCCACGTTGATGGCCACCGTTCGTCGTTCGTTATCGGCTGTATACGTCATAGCGTGGGTGAAAAAGGAAAACAAGCCGATCGCCACCGCAGACAACAGCGTGATGGACAACAATGTCTCGATAAGGGTGAACCCTAAAGTGCGTCGGCAGGAAAAAAAATTCTTGTCCGTCATTGATCACAACCTTCTTTCAAAATATGTAACTTTATTATACAATAAGTAAGAGTCGAATGTTGCAGATTTTTAGTATAAAAGAGGTCTTTTGTCATAGAAGAAACGGGGGGGCATGATGAAAGAGGCGCTCATGTATGCCGGTGCTTTTGTCGTGGCGCTGCTGCTGATTTGGCTTCTTCCGCTTGGCTTCAGCCGGCTTGGGGGGCTTACAGCGGTTGTTATGGCGCTGTTGGCTGCGCTTTTGGCCGAATTTGCTAGTTCGATCATTCCGCTTTGGCAGGCCGGGCTTCTTGTTCTTTTGTTGTTGGCGGCTGCATCGTATTTGCTTGACCGCCGATTTGGCGCTGCTCTTTACCGCGCCGGGGCTTCTCGTGAATCAAGTTTTGTAAAAGAAGAAAAAGAGGAGCGGTCGGCGCCGGAATCTTTGGCTTCTGTCCCTGTTTTGCCAAAGGCGCCGTTGCCGTCGATCCAGTTTGATCAAGCGCCGCCCCTTTCTGAACCTAATGAATCATCATCGATAGAGCAGACAGCAGAACGGTCGGAAGAAGTGAACCATTCTCCCGCTGACTTGTTGATGGAGGCAGCGGCAGAAACTGTTCCACCGTGGGAGCAAGCGGAAGAAATCGTTGGAGCGTCCGAACCGCTGCGGCGTGTTTCCGATTGGTTGGATCAGTGGCCGGGCGCTGTGACGCCGGACCTTGAGACAGCGGTGCTTGATGAAGTGTCAAAAGAGAGCGGAAATGAAGGATCGCAAGCCGATGAGCCGGTTCTGAATGCAGCAGAAATCGTTAAGGGTGAGAGCCGCGGCGAGAATGAATGGGATGCATGGATGAGCATGGATGATCGTTTCTCAGAGCGCGTGGAAGGCGGAGAATACGAGTTCTCTTCAACGGACAGCGTCAAACGGGAGCACGGAGGCGTCTTTTTCGAGGCGGCCGTGGCTCCGGATGAGGATGGATTTGCCGGAATCCATGACATCTGGCATCATAAAGAAGGACAACGCGTGGAGGCGGAAAGCTTCGAGGACGATGGCGTGATGTTTGCTGATGGCCTTGAGATTGGACATGATCAAGACAGCGGTGCGGTCGATTGGATGGATCGGCTCGTGGATGATGCCGTTTCGTTGAGATCAGCTGCTGAAGCGATGGTCAGCGAAAAAACAGCGGACGCTTCCGAGCAGCAAGAGGAACAAAAGGCGGATTCCGAAGAGAATCCTCAATATGAAGAATGCGTCGAGGCGGCAGATGAGCCGTTTGCTGAAGAACCAATGCATTTGGTTGCTTCGGAAAAAGCGCAAATGGCGGCAGCGGAATTGATGCTGAGCCGCCGCCGTTTGACGGCCGATGCGTATGAACAATGCCTGCATCAATGTTTGCAAGCCCCGCTTTCCGATCGCGATTACTACGTATTCGCCCGCCTGCTGTTGGAGCATTATGCACTGGAACAAAATGGCCAACAGCTTCGTGCGTGGGTTGACCAGCTCGAGCGACGTTTTTCAAACTATCCAGCTATCGCGGCTGAACTGGCATTCTGGCGGGAAATCGCCGCTACATTAGCAAATGGTTGAGGTGAAGAGGATGAAAGCGAGCGCGCAAATCATCGGATTGCCGATCATCAGCATTGCGGATGGGATGCAAATCGGCGCCGTGAAAAGCTTTGTCATTAATCCTGATAAAGGTTCCATCGATTTTTTGACTGTCGAGCAAGAAGATGTGCAACTCAGTTTAAAAGCGATTCCGTTTAAAAAAATCGTCGGAATCGGCGAATTCGCCGTTACGGTGGCAAGCAGCCATGATGTCATTGATTTGGCGGAAATTCCGATTGCCAACCAGCTTGTCAACAAGCAAATCCGCATCAAAAATACAAAAGCCATCACGCGCAAAGGACAGCTTTTGGGGGAAGTCCATGAGTTTTTCCTAAACGAAGAGACAGGGGATATTATCGGCATCTCCCTTCGCCTTGAAAGTGGAGAAGCGGTGTTGCCATCCGCCCAAGTGTTGACTTATGGAAAGGATATATTGATCGTCAGCGACGACGCTTCGGGAGCTCTCCTTTCCGATGCGTCGATGCTCATTCAAAAGAATGAAAAAGAAACAGAGGCCAGCAACATTCCTGAACAGATCCAAGCTATGTCGGAGACAGCGGAAAATGTCGAAGCGCTTGAATCGCTCCGTGAAAAGCAAGTGGCGCTTCTTGCGGGGAAACGGGTGACCAAGGATATTTATGATTTGAACGGCGAACTTCTGTTTCCAGCGGGAACGACGCTTCGCGAAGAAGATGTGAGAAAAGCGCAAGAGGCGGGTCCAAGCGTCATTGTTGATGTGTCGATGAATATCGAAGCTGAGTGAAAAAGGGGGAGCTCGAGGTGAGAGCGGCTTCCATAGGAAAACTGTTTATCGTGATGGCGGTTTGCACCGTTTATTTCCTCACCTTTGCCCGCTTGGGCGTTTTGGCTTATGAGTCGTTTGGCCCTGATCAAGACCGCTATCGCTCCGGGACGTACGTCGGGCCGATTTCGCTTGCTGGGATGACGAGAGCGGAAGCCCAACAGGCGGTGGCAGACAAGGTGAGCGACTGGCGATCGACAGCTTCGATTTCGGTCAGCTATCAAGAAAAGAAAGCCGAGCTGCCGGCTGACATCTTTACATTTCGCTTGTCGGAAAGCACAAAAAACGTGGTCAACGGCCGTTCCTCGCCGCTTCTTGTGTTGGCTGACATGAGCGCTTGCATGGAAACCGTTGAACGCCTTCTCCCGCCGGCGGCAGTCCCCGCCTTGGATCTCAAAGCGTTGGAAGCGGATTTGGAGGCGGCGGCGTCCCAGCTTGCCGTTCCGAACAAGCCGCTCGACTTGGCCCATTATCTTCCCTCTTCCGGGAAGGGGCAGACGGTCGTGAGTGAAGCGGCTGTTGCCATTCGCGATCAAAGTCTCTCCCGTTTTCTTGCTTCGGAACGCCGTGTCGTCCTCCGCTCCAATCAATTGGTCTCGTTGCGCGCCGTGATTCAGCAGGCTGGTGGCGGGCTGTCGAATCAGGCTGTCGACGCATTGGCATCAGCGGTGTATCGTGCTGTGCTGTCGACGAATTTTTTGTTGATGGAACGGTATGCGGGAAGTTCGCTTCCAGATGGCATTCCTCCGGGATTTGAGGCCAAGGTGGATGACAAACGCGATTTACAATGGTTGAATCCGAACTCGACGGACTATACGCTCATTCTTCGCTACGATGGCCGCCAAGTGAAAGCGTTAGTGTACGGTTGGCCGTTTGCGTATCAATATATCGTGCGCACGAGCGGGCTAGAGCGGATCGAACCGCGCAAAATCATTCAATACGATGCCCGGTTGGCGCCGGATGAAACCGTGACGAAACAAGTCGGCCGTTCTGGATTGCTTGTAAAAGTCGAACGCGAAGTGCGCGATGGCTCCCGGCTGATCCGCAAAGAGACGGTGAGCGAGGATTTTTACCCTCCGACGTATGCGGTTGAGGTAAGAGGGCTTGAAGTCCCAGAATCTTCATCCAATACAACGGGGGAAGGAAGCGAAACGCCATCTTCACCGTCTGATGCAACGAATAGCGGTCAGACTGAAGCGGAAAGCGGTCAAGAGAAATCAGAAGTCCAAAACGGCGAAGGGCAAAGCGGCAGCGACCAGACCAACGCAGCCCCTTCAACCGAATCGAAGCAAAGCGGGGAAAGCGGGGGAAGCCGATGAACAAAAAACGTGAGCGGAAACGCCTCGGTGATTTGTTGGTGGAAGCGGGGCTGATTACGGAAGAACAGCTGGCTGAAGCGTTGCGTGAGAAAACGCCTGGGCAAAAGCTTGGCGATGCGTTGCTGCAGCGAGGTTACATCACAGAGCAGCAGCTGATTGAGGCGCTTGAGTTTCAGCTCGGCATTCCTCATGTCAGCTTGTATCGCTACCCGATTGATCCGAAAGCGACGAGCCTAGTGCCAAAAGAGTTTGCTCGCCGCCATCTGATCATGCCCCTTAAGGTGGAAGACGATCGATTGCTCGTTGCCATGGCTGATCCAATGGATTTTTTTGCTATTGATGATTTGCGCTTGTCAACGGGGTTTCAGATCGAAACAGCGATCGCTTCAAAGGATGATATTTTGCGGGCGATCAATAAATATTATGACATGGACGAATCGTTTGATGATTTGCTGCCAGCGCCGCCGACGGAGATGCGCGAAGACGGTCGGACGGCCGAGGACGATTCCCCGATTGTTCGCCTAGTGAACCAAATTTTGCAGCTTGCTGTCGAACAGCGGGCAAGCGATATTCATATCGATCCGCAGGAGACAAAAGTGCTCATCCGTTATCGAATTGACGGCTTGCTTCGAACGGAGAGGGCGCTGCCGAAACATATGCAAAGCATGTTGACGGCGAGGATCAAAATTTTGGCCAACATGGACATCACCGAGCATCGTGTGCCGCAAGACGGGCGGATCAAAATGAACATCGATTTTCATCCCGTTGATTTGCGCGTGTCGACATTGCCGACGGTGTATGGGGAGAAAATCGTGATGCGCGTCCTCGATTTGGGTGCGGCGTTAAACGATATTCATAAACTTGGCTTCAACCCGGTCAATTTAGATCGGTTCATCCGTTTGATCGAGCGTCCGAACGGCATCATTTTGATCACCGGGCCGACCGGTTCGGGGAAATCGTCGACGCTTTACGCGGCGCTCAATCATTTAAACAGCGAACATGTCAACATCATTACGATCGAAGATCCGGTTGAATATCAGATCGAAGGCGTCAACCAAATTCAAGTCAACCCGAATGTCGGCTTAACGTTTGCCCAAGGGCTTCGCTCGATTTTGCGCCAAGACCCGAACATCATCATGGTCGGGGAGATTCGCGACCGCGAGACGGCGGAAGTGGCGATCCGCGCCTCACTCACCGGGCATTTAGTGTTAAGCACGCTCCATACGAACGATGCGTTAAGCACGATCACCCGCCTGATCGATATGGGGATTGAGCCGTTTTTAGTGGCCACATCGCTCGCTGGCGTTGTCTCGCAGCGGCTTGTGCGCCGCATCTGCCGCGACTGCCAGGAGGTGTATGAGCCGACGAAGCGGGAGCGGGACATTTTCGCCCGTCGGGGCATCGACATCCGCCAACTCGTCCGTGGCCGCGGCTGCCCGACGTGCAATATGACCGGTTACCGCGGGAGACTCGCGATCCACGAATTGCTTGTCATGACGGACGAGATGCGCCGCGTCATTTTAAACAATGAGCCGTTTTCGAAGTTGCGGGAACTCGCCGTTCAAAACAAAATGATCTTTTTGCTCGATGACGGGCTGTTGAAAGTGAAGCAAGGGTTGACGACGCTTGAAGAAGTGCTGAAAGTGGCCATTTTGCATTGATGGGTGAGACGGATGAAGGAAAAGCTTGAGGCGTTGTTGCGTGCGGCTTTTGAATACCGTGCGTCTGACGTACATTTGACGGTCGGGGCGCCGCCGATTTTTCGGGTGAATGGGGAACTGAAGGCGTATGGGCAAGAACGGCTGAACCCGGAGGACACGGAACAAATGGCGAAAGCCATCATTCCGCCGCCGCTTTGGCAGCAGTTTCAAGAAACGGGGGAGCTTGATTTTTCGTACGGTATTGCGGGTGTCTCCCGCTTCCGGATCAATGTGTTTAAGCAGCGGTCGTGCGTGTCGCTTGCCGTGCGCCTCATCCCGCCGCGCATTCCGACATTAGAAGAGCTCGGCTTGCCAAGCGTGTTAAAGCGCATCGCGGAAAAGCCGCACGGGCTTGTGCTTGTCACCGGGCCGACCGGCAGCGGCAAATCGACCACATTGGCGGCGATGATCGACTACATGAACAAAACGATGTCCAGACATATCATTACGCTGGAAGATCCGATTGAATATTTGCATCAGCACGGAAAATCGATCATCGACCAGCGGGAAGTTGGCTTTGACACGAACAGTTTTGCCGCCGGATTGCGCGCTGCGCTTCGTCAAGATCCGGATGTGATTTTAGTCGGGGAAATGCGCGATTTGGAAACGATCCAAACCGCGATCACTGCCGCGGAAACGGGTCATTTAGTGCTTGGCACCCTTCATACGGCGAGCGCCCCAGCGGCGATCGAACGGATGATTGACGTCTTTCCGTCAGCCCAGCAGGCGCAAATCCGGCTGCAGCTCGCTTCCGTCCTTGTTGCCGTCATGGCCCAACGTTTATTTCCCGACGGTCGGAAGAGAGGACGGACGGCGGCTATGGAAATTTTAATCAACAATGCCGCAGTGGCCAATTTGATCCGCAATGAAAAAGAGCATCAAATCATCAATATTATGCAGACGGGCCGCAGTGTGGGCATGCAGACGATGGAAATGAGCGTCAGGGAGCTTGTGGCCGCTGGCCGTATTGATCCATTGGCCGCGGAAGCGTATTTGACAAGGGAGCGTGGAGCGGATGGCGCAATTTAAGTATGAGGGGCGCGACCGAAGCGGACGGAAAAAATCCGGGACGATTGCCGCAAACTCCCGCCGTGAGGCTGTCCTGAAATTGAGGGAGAAAGGCATTCGCCCCATTGTGATCGCCGAGGTGCCGTCATCTGTTTGGAACAAAGAAATTTCCATAGGACGAGCCGTCAAGCTGCAGCACTTCGTCGTCTTTTTGCGCCAGTTCGCAACGCTTGTGCGCGCCGGGGTGACGATCGTTGATTCAATCCGCATTTTGGCGGAGCAAACGGAAAGTAAAGCGCTTGCTCGTGCACTCGACGATATGGAACAGCATCTCCGAGAAGGGAATCCGCTTTCTGCCGCAGCCGCAAAGCATCCCCGCATTTTCCCGCCATTGTTTGTCAATATGGTGCGCGCCGGTGAAGCGAGCGGGACGCTTGATGAAACGCTCGACCGGCTTGCCGACCATTTTGAAAAAATGCATCGGACGCGGCAAAAAATCGCCTCGGCGCTTGCTTATCCGGTGGCTGTCGCCATCATCGCCGTTGCGGTTGTCATTTTTTTGCTTGTCTCGGTCGTGCCGACGTTTGTTGACATGTTTGCCGATTTTCACGCCGAATTGCCGGCGATCACAAAGTTTGTGCTGAAAGCGAGCGCATTTATGCAGCATTATTGGTGGATGATAACGTTGCTGGCGATCGGGGTGTTCCTTTTGTTCACCGCGCTGCGCCGGCAAAAGCGCACGAAATATTATTTGGACTATGCGGCCATGCGGCTGCCCATTTTCGGAACCCTTGTCCAAAAAGCGGCATTGGCGCGCGTCACGAGGACATTGAGCTCACTCGTGTCAAGCTCCGTGCCGATTTTAGAGGCGCTGTCCATTTCCGAGCGCGTCGTTGAAAATGAAGTGATCGCATCTGTGCTGGCTGAAGCGCGGACCTCCCTCGAGCGCGGGCAATCGCTCTCGGAGCCGCTCCGCCGCCATTGGGCGTTTCCGCCGCTTGTTGCGCAAATGATCACGATCGGCGAACAGACCGGTGCGCTTGACGCCATGCTTGGCAAAGTCGCCGACTTTTACGAAGCGGAAGTCGACGCCGGCACCGATCGCCTCAAGTCGCTCATCGAGCCGCTGATGATTGTGCTGCTTGCCGGCGTCGTCGGGACGATCGTCACGTCGATTATCGTTCCAATGTATGATATCTTTAATCACATTCAACAATAATTTATTTAAGAATGTCTTCCTATTTTTGTAGTGATATTGTAGAATAATAGGGAAATCGTTCTAAATCAATCAAGAGAAAGGGAGAGGAAAGGCATGTTCAAACGTCTTCTCAAAAACGAGCGCGGCTTGACGCTCATCGAACTGCTCGCCGTCATCGTCATTTTAGGGATCATCGCGGCGATTGCGATTCCGGCGATCGGCGCCATTATGGACAACTCGAAAAAAGACGCCCATATCGCCAATGCGAAGCAAGTGGCCAGTGCGGCGCGATTGGCCATTGCAGCGGATAAAAACACGAAGACGCAATACCAATTGAAGGAGTTGTACGAAGGCGGTTATTTAGAAAACATTCCGAAGTCGCCAGGGAAAGTGTCTACGAATAAATATGATGCAGAAAAAAGTATCGTGAAAATTGTAAAAGATTCCAATGGGGTTACGTATAAAGTAACGCTTGTTGATGCGAACGGTACATTTAAGTATATTGATGACAAAGATGTAAGTGAATTGACACGAAACGACGTGAACCTAGAACAAAAATCAGAACAAAAACCAGAACAAAAACCAGAACAAAAACCAGAACAATAATCATAATTTTTAGGAAGTCCGGTATAAATGACGGCAATCGCCTATTGTTTCGTTTTCCTTTACTCCCTCCTCCTCGCCTCGTTCTTTAACGTTGTCGGGCTGCGGGTGCCGGTCGGGGAGTCGATCGTCCGCCCGCGGTCGCATTGCCCGGCGTGCGGACGGACGCTATCGGCTGGGGAGCTCATCCCGGTTGTTTCGTATGTCGCGCAAAAAGGAAGATGCAAAGGGTGCGGGGGGCGCATCTCCCCCCTTTACCCTTTGATGGAATTGACAACCGCCGCTTTGTTGACGGCCGCGCCGATGTGGGTCGGCTGGGGCGGGCGGCTCGTTGTGGCGTGGACGTTGATCAGCTTGTTTGCCATCATTGTCGTCTCCGACCTTCGCTACATGCTCATCCCCGACCGGGTGCTTTTGGTGTTTGCCGGTTTGTTTTTGATGGAGCGGCTTGTGATCCCGTTTTTGCCGTGGGTCGATATGCTCCTTGGGGCGGCGGTCGGATTTTCGCTTTTATGGCTGATCGCCGTTTTGTCCAAAGGCGGGATGGGGGGCGGCGATGTGAAGCTGTTTGCCGTGCTTGGGTTTGTGCTCGGTTGGAAAATGGTGTTGCTCGCCTTTTTTTTGGCGACGTTGTATGGAACGGTGATCGGGCTTGTCGGCATGGCGTTGGGCCGCGTGCGGCGCGGCAAGCCGATGCCGTTTGCGCCGGCGATTGCGCTCGGGTCATTGACGGCGCTGTTTTTCGGTGATCAGCTTGTCGATGCGTATATGGATCTTTTTGTGTAAGGATGGGAAGAAAGGGGGCGAACGAGAATGGCGTTATGGTGGGGAAAGTCCAAATATGTGAACATCGTCGTAAAAGATCATGCCATTCGCTATGTGGAAGTCAAGCTAGGGCATCCGCCTGAAGTGAAACGATGGGGCGAACGGGCATTGCCAGTAGGGGTTGTTCGCGACGGCCGCATCGTCGATGGGGAAACATTGGCCATGATTTTGGACGAATGCGTGGAGGAATGGAAAATAGACGGCCATCGCGCGCGCTTTGTCGTCCCTGATCCATTCGTCATGATCCGCAGTTTGCCCCTTCCTTCTCATTTGTCGGATGAAGAAATTCGCGGCTATTTATTTCTGGAGCTTGGCGAGTCGATTCCGCTTCCTTTTGCCGATCCGGTGTTTGATTATGTGGTGATGGAGAGAACGAGCGAGGCGGTGTCGATTTTGCTGTTTGCGGCGCCGGAAGAGGCGGTGTCGGAATATGCGGCGCTTTTGGAAGAAGCCGATTTGCGCCCGGTGGCCGCGGATGTATCGCCGCTTTGCGCTTATCGTCCGTTTTATGCGGCGGGACAAGCTGCGCCGGACGATCATATTTTGCTTGTGCAGTTTGACGAATCCGCCGTGAATTTGAGCGTGTTTCATCGTCATTTGCCGTTGTTTATGCGCCATTTGCCGCTTGAAGCCTATCGTGACCGGACGGCGGCGATTGTGGATCCGTTCGTCGATGTGTATAAGGAAATGGAACGGATCATGAGCTTTTATTCGTTTTCCCTCCAACAAGGCAAACAGTCCATCACACGCCTGTTTCTCGCCGGCGATCATCCAGAGTTGGGCCATGTGTTCACGGCTTTGACAGAGCGGCTTGAAGTGCCTGTAGAACGGCTCAGCGCGTCTCTTGATCCGCTGCCGGACCGCTTTCATCTCGCCTGGGGATTGGCGTTGAAAGAAGGAAGGGCTGACGATGATCGCTGAAATCAATTTATTGCCGAAAAAAGAAACGAGGCAGCCGATCCGTCTCGTTTTGTTGTTCGGGGCGGCGCTGCTTCTCCTAGCCGGTTCGGTGCTGTATTGGTTGATCGATCGTGCGGATCATCGCCAGGCCATGTTGGAGGCGGAATTAAAAAAAGTGCGAGCGGAGCAAGATGTACTGGCGGCGAAAATGAAAAATATAGACGAACAGAAGGAGCAAGAAGAGCTGGCGAAGGCGGTGAAATGGGCGGAACGCTATCCGCTGAAATCAGTGCCGTTGCTGCGGGCATTGACAAAGCAGCTTCCCGAACGCGGATTCATGATGAATGTGACGTACTCGGATCAGACAAAGATGACCATGGTGGTGCAGTTTGATGCGCCGGAAGAGGCGGCCTATTATTTGGATCGATTAGAGAAAGTGAGAATGGTGAAAAACGTCAAACTGGTCAATGTGGCGGCCAATAGCGAGGCGAGTGGCGAACCGGAAGATCATCAAGTCGTGCCAAGATATATGGCGCAATATGAGCTGGAGCTGCAACAGGCTGATGGGGAGGGAAAAAAATCATGAGCCGCTTTGGCAAATGGCCGCTTCTTGTTGCGGCAATGGCTGCGGTCACCGCGCTTTTGTTTGCGGCTGCCTATTCATGGCTGGTCATGCCTCGCTACAGCCAGCTCGAGCAGATGGAGCAAACGGTGCAAAGCGAGAAAAAGGTGCTCGCCGCTTTGAAGCAAAAGCTGCCTCCTTCTTCAGAGGAAACAGCACAAACCGTTGCTTCATTGCAAAAAAAAGTCCCTGTCCATCCGCTTACGGACCAGTTGTTGCTCTTGTTTCAGAAAGCGGAATATATCGCTGACAGCCAGCTGGTGAGCGTCAATTTTTCTGATGAAGGAGCAGCATCTTCACAGCAGAACGACAGTGGAACGAACAACGGAAGCGAAGGAAATCGAGCGGTTTCTCCGTCAAGCAGCATTCAATCCATCACCGCCCAACTGACCGTGCAGTCGCCTTCCTATTATCAACTTGAACGGTTTTTAGAGGTGTTGGAGCAGTCGGAGCGCATCGTGGCGATTGAAGGGTTGACCGTCACTGGGCCTCCGGAGCTGATGTCCATCGCTGATGAAGTCCAACCGTTGACGTATTCGGTGACCGTTCGTGCGTTTTATGCTCCGAAGCTTGAGAAATGGAAACAGTTGTCTCCCGTTCGCGATGTCCCTCCGCCAAGCGGCAAAGACAATCCGCTCGTGGAAATGGCGCCGTCTTCGGGCCGGTAGCGGGGATGGTGGAAGTCCGATATGCTCATTCGCATGAAGCGGGGGATGACCCTCATCGAGCTCTTGGCTGTGCTCGTCATCATCGGCATTGTGGCGATGATCGTCGGTCTTGCCATGTGGACGGTGATTGATCGGGCGCGCGAGCGGGCGTTTGTTTCCAATGCATATGGACTATATGAAGCGGCGCGACTGTATGTCGGCGCGGAAAAAGTGGAGTTTTTGCCAGCCCGTTCTTCTGCCATATTGTTGTATGGCGAATTGGTGGGCAACGGTTTGTTGGATCCAATCGAAGATCCGTTTACCGGAAATGTATTGCCGCCGGAAACAAATCCATCGTACGTGCTTGCCACAAAGCGGGAAGACGGCGGGATCGATTACGCCGTTTGCTTGAAAGGGGAGACGAAGCAGCTTTGCACCTATGAGGGGCGCGAGCAGCCGATTCCTGTCGAAGCGCTGGGGACGGAGATGATTCGTGACCGATAATGTCGGAAAATGAAGAAAAGAAGCAGGAACAAGGCGACAAATGTCTTGTTCTTTTTTTTTCTCTTTATGGTAAGATAGGCGAAAGAAATCGAAGTGTGAAAAAGGACGGTGGCAAAATGGACAAGCAGCGTCTGGGCATTACGGTGAACATTAACGGACAATCGCGGCCGTTTACCATTGAACAACCATCGGACGAGCAACAGGATGAACCCGGCGGACAGAAGCACAGAGCGGCTTCGCCGACCGCTTCTTCCGTTGGTGGAACCTCGGTCGGACATCTTTCGCTCAGCCCTCGGCAGGGGGGCAGCCTTCCAGACGGTGGAGACGCAACGGATCGCGGGCGCAACGGCGGACAAGAAACAGAAGTGATGGCCGTTGCTGAAAAGGAGGGGGCTGCCGCTATGGAAGCCGATGAGCCGATCTTTTCCGTTTCAGAGGCAGTCCCCAAGAAGAAAGTCGGCAAAACGCGCCGGCCGTGGCTGCCGTCGCACGTCAAGCCGCTGTTTCTCGCGGCGGCAGTCGCGGCGCTTGTCGGCATGGCATTTGGCATGGTGATGCTTCGTCTTGTCCCGAAGGAAAAAGCGGAGCCATCGCCGGCGGCGGAAGCGTTGACAGAACTGACGGAGGATGGAGCGGTTTCGGACGGAGGACGTGCGGAAAGCGAGTTGCCCGCCCCGTTTTCGGTCGCTGTCATTCAGGCCGGCGTCTACTCAAATGCGGATTCGGCGGCGCGGGCAGCCGAATCGATTCGACAGGCCGACGTGCCGGTCGTGGTGGCTGGAAAACAGCCGGCGGCGCTCTATATTGCGGTTGGCGCGGATAAGGAAGCGCTGCGGGCGGTCAACGACCAATACCGAGGAGCGGTGCCGAGCACGTACGTGAAGGAGCTGTCGTTTGCGGCCGACACGAAGGCGCGCCGGTCGGATATCGTCCAAAAAGGAGAGGCGCTATACGGAAGCATGGCAGCAGTCTCCGCCGCTTTGCTCGCCGGCAAGGATGTGAGCGACGGGGAATGGAAGGCGCTGAGCAAGGTGTACGGCTCGTTTGAAAAAAGCGAAACACCCAACGACAACACGGTCAAGAAATATGCCGAGTCGCTGAAGCAGGCGTATTTGGCGCTTGTTGCCTACAAGGAGGGGGAGGAAAAAGAGCTGCTGAACAAAACCCAGCAGCAGCTGCTTGAGGCGCTTGCCGTTTACATGGAGTTGGTTCCGCTGCGGAGCTGAACGGCTCCGTTTTTTGTTTTTTCGCCCGCCTGCAGAAATTGCCTTTCACCGCAAAATTTGCTACGATACAAATGAATCTTCCGAACCGAAACGAAGAAAGGAGAATGACGATGCCCCCACGGTTCGTGCTTGCCTCTCGTTCCCCGCGCCGCAGGCAAATCCTCGAGCTGGCCGGCTGGGCGTTTGACGTGCAGGAAAGCCAGGCCGATGAGACGATCCCCCCCGGAATGCCGCCCGACGCAGCCGTTCAATTGCTGGCCCGCCGGAAAGTGGAAGCGGTTGCGCCGTCTGCGCCCGGTGCCTTCGTTCTTGGCGCCGACACGATCGTCGTGTGCAACGGACGCTTGTTGGGAAAACCGCGCACCGAAACAGAAGCGTTTGACATGCTGCGGCTTTTGTCCGGACGAACGCATGATGTTTGGACCGGTGTCGCGATCGCGGCGCCGCACGGGAAGACTGTGTCATTCGCTGAAAAAACAGCGGTGACGTTTTGGGAGTTGAGCGATGAGGAAATCACATCCTACATCGCCACCGGAGAGCCGATGGACAAGGCGGGGGCGTACGGCATTCAAGGCCGGGCTGCCTTGTTTGTCAGGCGGATTGAGGGGGATTATTTGACGGTCGTCGGCTTGCCGCTGTCGCGGACGGTACGGGAGCTGCGCCGGCTTGGATGGCCGCCTTACGGAATGGAGACGTGATTGTTTCAGCAAAGGATGTTCAGTCTGGGGCTTCGCCATGGCCGCGAGACGGCATGGGGGACGCGATGTGGCCAAGCAGCTGGGCGCCTGCAGCGCGCCAGCCGTTTGGTCGAACAAAAATACGAAAAGGGAGGAATACAATGGCGTGGATGATCCGCGATGTGCCGAAAGACAGCCGTCCGCGCGAACGGCTGTTGTCGTCGGGGCCGGAAAGCTTGGCAGACCATGAACTGCTGGCGATTTTGTTGCGCACCGGAACGAAGGACGAGTCGGTCGTGCAGCTCGCCCAGCGTCTCCTTCGCCATTTTGAGGGGCTGAGACCGCTCAAAGACGCAACGGTCGAAGAAATGACAAACATCAAAGGAATCGGGCCGACAAAAGCGGCGCAAATTTTGGCGGCATTGGAACTCGGCCGCCGCATCCACCAATCCGGCTACAACGACCGCTATGTGATCCGCTGTCCGGAGGACGGAGCCAAATATGTGATGGAAGATATGCGGTTTTTGTCGCAAGAACATTTTGTTGCGATTTATTTGAATACAAAAAACCAAGTTATTTATCGCAAAACGGTGTTCATCGGCAGCTTAAACGCTTCAATTGTCCACCCGCGCGAAGTGTTTAAAGAGGCGATCAAACGATCCGCCGCCTCTGTCATTTGCGTGCACAACCACCCCTCCGGTGATCCAACCCCAAGCCGCGAAGACATCGATGTCACCAAACGGCTCGCGGAATGCGGCCGCATTATCGGCATCGAGCTGTTGGACCATCTTATCATCGGCGATCAAAAATTCATCAGTCTGAAAGAAAAAGGCTATGTCTAACGGTTCTCATTTTTTGTCGAATCAGTTATAATATCAACTATGAGTTTTTCCGAATCCGTTTAGGCGGTGCTGTACAATTTATAAATGACTGACATCCGACCAATTTGGCCAATAGAAAAATGATAATACGCATTTCGTTTCGGAAAGGAAGATCAACGATATGTTTGGGATTGGAACGAAAGATCTTGGGATCGATTTAGGGACAGCGAACACGCTTGTTTATGTCAAAGGAAAAGGGATCGTCTTGCGCGAGCCGTCCGTCGTCGCCATTCAGCGCGACACGAAGCAAATTGTTGCGGTCGGCAACGAGGCGAAAAACATGATCGGGCGCACGCCCGGCAACATCGTGGCGCTGCGGCCGATGAAAGACGGCGTCATCGCCGATTATGAGACGACAGCGACGATGATGAAATATTATATTCGCAAAGCCATCAAGACGAAGGGATTGTTTGCCGGCAAGCCGTATGTGATGGTATGTGTGCCGTATGGCATTACAGCGGTCGAGGAGCGGGCGGTCATCGATGCGACGCGCCAGGCCGGAGCGCGCGACGCCTATACGATTGAAGAGCCGTTTGCGGCTGCAATCGGCGCTAACTTGCCGGTATGGGAGCCGACTGGCAGCATGGTCGTCGACATCGGCGGTGGCACGACCGAAGTGGCGGTCATTTCGCTCGGCGGCATCGTGACGAGCCAGTCGATCCGCATTGCCGGTGATGAAATGGATGAAGCGATCATCCAATACATTCGCAAGTCGTATAACCTCATGATCGGCGAACGGACAGCCGAGGCGATTAAAATGGAAATCGGTTCAGCCGGAAATCCGGAAGGAATCGGAAACATGGAAATTCGCGGCCGCGATTTATTGACGGGCTTGCCGAAAACGATCGAAATCAGCGCCGAGGAAGTGGCTGAGGCGCTTCGCGACACGGTTTATGCCATTGTGGAATCCGTGAAAAACACGCTTGAAAAAACGCCGCCGGAGCTAGCGGCCGACATTATGGACCGCGGCATCGTCCTGACGGGCGGCGGAGCTTTGTTGCGCAATTTGGACAAGGTCATCAGCCAAGAAACGGATATGCCGGTCATCGTCGCCGAAAATCCGCTCGACTGCGTGGCCATCGGCACAGGAAAAGCGCTCGACCACATCGACTTGTTCAAAAACAAGGCGATAGACCATCGCTGACAGCAAGAAGGTGCCGACGCATGCCACAGTTTTTCGGAAATAAGCGCCTCATTTTTTTGCTTGTCAGCATCGTCATTCTCGTCATGTTGATCGGGTTTTCGCTGCGCAGCCGCGAGCAACTGACGTGGCCGGAGCAGTTTGTGAAAGACACGGTTGGCTTTGTCCAGCTTCTGTTCGGGAAGCCTGCGCAAGTGGTCGCGGGCTTCCTTGAAAATGTGAGCGACCTTCGCCATACATATGAGGAAAATCAATTGCTGAAGGCGAGGCTTGAGGAGTATGCGGCGCTGCAGGCCGAAGTGGAGTCGCTGCGCCAGGAAAACGAACGGTTGCGGGCGCTTCTCGATAAAAAAGAGAGTTTGCGCGATTTTATCCCCATTCAAGCGACCGTGATCGGACGGAATCCAGACCGTTGGCGGGAGACGGTGATCGTCAACAAAGGTGCGCAACACGGGGTGAAAAAAGATATGGCCGTCATTACCCCGGCTGGACTTGTCGGCAAAGTGCAGCATGCTTCCCAATTCACATCCACCGTCCAGCTGTTGAGCGCGCTTGACCAAAACAACCGCATTTCCGCGTATGTCCAAGGAAACGAAAATGTATTCGGCTTAATTGAAGGGTATGACAGCAAACGACGCGAACTGATCCTTGGCGAAATTCCAATTGACGCCAAAGTGAAGGAGAAGCAAAAAGTATTGACTTCCGGCCTCGGCGGCGTGTTTCCAAAGGGATTGCCGATCGGTGAAGTGACGGAAGTCAAACCGGATCAGTACGGGCTGACGCAAGTCATCTATGTCAAGCCGTTTGCCAACTTGTACGATGTGGACGACGTTATGATTGTGAAACGGACGATCGATGCAACACTGCAAGAAGAGGAGGAGGCAAAGTGAACAAGTGGCGTCTCCCTTTCCTTGCGGTGTTATGTTTTGTCAGTGAAAGCATTTTGGTTGATGTATGGCCGAAAGGCGATGTATACATCCGGTATTTTTTTGTTCCCCGCTTTTTTCTCATTTTTTTGGTGCTGATGGCTGTGCACTTCGGCGGAACGCGGGCGATGGGATACGGGGTTGTTTTCGGGTTTCTGTATGATTGCGTCTATACGGAGCTGCTCGGCGTTTACGCGTTTGCCTATGCGCTCATCGCCTATGGAGCGGGCAAAGTGATGAGATGGTTTCACCAGAACTGGCTCGTTCTTTTTTTGTTGTCGTTGTTGGCTGTCGCGGTGCTTGACAGTTATGTGTACGGCATCCAGCTGTTGATCGGACGGACGGATTGGCCGTTTGCCGTCTTTTGGGGGCGCCGCTTATGGCCAACGCTGCTGTTAAACGCCGTGTTTTTGCTCGTCTTTTTGCACCCGCTTGAACGGTGGATGGCAAAAATTCGCCGGTCGGAGCAGGAAGAATAAAAGAGGAAAAACAGCCCGTTTTGTAGAATTATTCGTTGGGGTGAACGTTGTGGCAAAGCAAAAGCAGCAGTACGTGACGATTAAAGGGACGAAAGACGGGCTGACGCTGCAGTTGGATGACCGCTGTTCGTACGAGGACTTGTTGAAAGAAATCGAAGAGCGGCTCATCAAACGCGCCGGCGTTGCGCCAAACAGTCCGCTCGTCTCCGTGCATCTCAAAGTCGGGAATCGTTACTTGACGCCCGAACAAGAAGAGGAGCTGCGCGCGCTCATCCGCCGTTCCAAAAACTTGGTCGTCGATTCAATCGAAAGCAATGTCATATCGAAAGCGGAAGCGCTCGAATGGGTGCAAAAAATGAAAATTTCGGCTGTCCCGCGCATCGTCCGTTCCGGGCAAGTGCTTCATGTCGAAGGGGATTTGCTGCTGATCGGCGACGTCAACCCTGGCGGAACAGTCATCGCCGGGGGGAACATTTTCATCCTCGGCGCTTTGCGCGGCATCGCTCATGCTGGGTATAGCGGGAACAAAGAAGCTGTCATCGCCGCGTCGGTGATGAAGCCGATGCAGCTGCGCATCGGCGATGTGATGAACCGCGCTCCCGACTACAAAACGGACGAAGGAAATGAAATGGAATGCGCTTATGTTGATGAACATAACCAGATTGTTGTCGACCGCTTGCAGCTGCTCATGCATTTGCGGCCGAATTTGACGCGCTTAGAAAGGAGAATGTGACCGTGGGAGAAGCGATCGTCATCACTTCCGGGAAAGGCGGCGTCGGCAAAACGACGACGACCGCGAACCTTGGGACGGCCCTTGCCATTTTGGGGAAGCGGGTGTGCCTGGTCGATACGGACATCGGGCTGCGCAACCTTGATGTTGTGCTGGGGCTTGAAAACCGCATTATTTACGACTTAGTCGATGTCGTCGAAGGGCGCTGCACCGTGCAAAAGGCGCTTGTCAAAGATAAGCGGTTCGAGAACCACTTGTATTTGCTGCCGGCTGCGCAAACGAGCGATAAATCGGCGGTCAATCCGGGGCAGATGAAAGAGCTGATCGAGCAGCTGAAGCAAGAATACGACTATGTGCTCATCGACTGTCCGGCTGGCATTGAGCAAGGATACCGCAACGCCGTCGCCGGCGCGGATGAGGCGATCGTCGTCACGACGCCGGAAGTGTCGGCCGTCCGCGACGCCGACCGCATCATCGGCTTGCTTGAAGCGGAAGAGCACGTCAAGCCGCCGCGCTTGATCATCAACCGCATTCGCAGCCATATGATGAAAAACGGAGATATGCTCGATGTCGATGAAATCGTCATGCATTTGTCGATCGAGCTGCTCGGCATTATTGTCGACGATGAAAACGTGATCAAAGCGTCGAACCGCGGCGAACCGATCGTGCTCGACCCTAACAGCAAGGCGTCGATCGCTTACCGCAACATCGCCCGCCGCATCCTCGGCGAATCGGTGCCGCTGCCGCCGCTTGAGGAAGAGGAGAAAGGGTTGTTCTCAAAGATTCGAAAAATATTTAGCCTGAAATAGAGGAATGAGGGCAATTCCGGTAGGGAAATTGCCCTTTTTGTTTTGCCCCTCGTCTGTGCCAAGCGCCGCCAAGCTGTGCGAAAAGCCTGCTTTTCACCGCCTTTTGAGTCGCAAACCATCATTTTTCGCCGCCGCGGCTGATCACGTCTGCACCGATGGGCAGATTCAGCGCCGCGAAAAACGCCTGCTCATATTCAAACGGGTTGTCTCATAAACTAGTACAAACGTTGTTAGAAAGGTGGAGGGGGGACGTATGGACCGACGCGTTCGGGAGATGAAAAAACGGATTGAACAGCGGCGGAAAGAGCGCCGTTACCAGGTGCGGGAACGAAGGGAACCGGAGTGGGGGATGGCGGATGAAGAGCGGTACGGGATGCCGGTCGTTACGTACGACCGCTATTCGTTTGAATCGGGGCCGCACCCGCTGTTCCGCAAAGAGTGGTTTCTTTTTCAAACGCTCATCGCCGCTTGCCTTGTGCTCGTCACCGCCATTTTGTTCAAACATCCGTCCACTTCGCTCGAGCCGGCCCGGCAGTTTGTCGCTCGGACGATGGAGACGGAATTTCAGTTCGCCGCTGTCTCGGCTTGGTATGAACAAACGTTTGGCGAGCCGCTCGCCTTTTTTGCACCGAAAAAAGAACAAGAAACAAAAACTGCCTCATCATACGCGGTGCCCGCATCCGGCCGCGTGCTGGAGAGCTTTGAAAAAAACGGCCAAGGGGTGATGATTGAAACCGCAAACGGCGAAAGTGTGGAAGCGATGAAAGAAGGGATCGTCACCTTTGCCGGCATGAAAGAGAATCTCGGGAAAACAGTCGTCATTCAGCATGCCGACGGCAGCGAGACGTGGTATGGCCATTTAGGGACGATATCGGTGAAACTATACGATTTTGTCGAAATGGGAAAAGAGATCGGCACCGTCCAAGCGAGCGAAACGGATAACCAAAAAGGGCTGTTTTATTTTGCCATTAAGCAGAGAGATAAATTTATTGACCCCATCCAGGTGATCTCCTTTGAATAAGTATATCGGGCTGCTTGGCAAACTGCACGTTCATCCGTTGTTATGGCTGATCGGCGGCATGGCGGTGCTGACCGCCCATTTTAAGCAGCTTTGTTTGTTGTTTTTTATCGTCCTTGTTCATGAGCTCGGCCATGCGGCGGCCGCGGCGTTTTTTTCGTGGCGGGTGAAACGGATTTTGCTGCTGCCGTTTGGCGGGGTAGCGGAAGTGGAAGAGCATGGAAACCGGCCGTTTCGCGAGGAGTGGATCGTGACGCTCGCCGGGCCGGCGCAGCATCTTTGGCTCGGGGCCGCAGCGTTTTTTTTCTGGAAGGCCGGTTGGATGGATGACGGGAGCTGGGAATTGTTTTTTCGCTATAACGTTGCTGTCTTCGGGCTGAACCTGCTGCCGGTTTGGCCGCTTGATGGCGGCAAACTGTTGTTTTTGCTGCTTTCGTATCGCCGCCCGTTCAGTGAGGCGCACCGGAATATGGTCGCCATCTCAGCGGCGGTGCTCGTTGCCGGCGTGATCCTTTTGCTCGTCGCGGCGCCGCGCCAGTTGGAGTTGTGGGTGATCGCCACTTTTTTGGCGCATGCCGTCTGGCAGGAGTGGAAGCAGCATCCGTATATCGTGATGCGCTTTTTGCTTGAACGGTATTACGGAAAAAAAGGCGACTATACAAGGCTGCAGACGATCACCGCCTCCGCCGAGGAGCGCATCTCGGCCGTGCTGCACCGCTTTTACCGTGGACAAAAGCATGCGATCGTGGTCACTGGCGGGAGCGGCGAGCGGATGACGCTCGATGAAAATGAGCTGCTGCATGCGTTTTTTGCGGAAAAGCGGACCGATGCGCCGCTAGGTGCACTCATTTATTAAAGCGGCGACCGCCGCTTTTTTGTTGGCTTTTGTGGGGAAAATAGTGGTTGACGATGGGCTGTTTCTATGTTACTATAAATGACGTTGTAGACTTTTTGTCCCTTTCGGAAAGGACAAAAGAGGGCGGCTGTCGCAAAAAGACGCACCCGTACTACAACCGCTCAGCGCGGGTTGTGAAGCGTTCCATCCGGAACCGCCTTGACGCTGGCGAGTCTGAGTATTATGAAGGAGGTGCGATGCATGTACGCAATTATCGAAACTGGCGGCAAACAATTGAAAGTGGAAGAAGGCCAAGAAATTTACATTGAAAAATTGGATGCCAATGAAGGCGATACGGTCACGTTTGACAAAGTGTTGTTCATCGGCGGGGAAACGGTGAAAATCGGAAACCCGACGGTCGAAGGCGCAACCGTGACGGCGAAAGTGCAAAAACATGGCCGGCAAAAGAAAATCATCGTCTTCAAATATAAAGCGAAAAAGAACTATCGCCGCAAACAAGGCCACCGTCAGCCGTACACCAAAGTCGTGATCGAAAAAATCAACGCATAAGATGATTCGCGTCACGATTGAACGGGAGGCGGACGGTTGCATTCGCGCGTTTACGATGGAAGGGCATGCCCATTTTGCGAAACGCGGAGAGGACATTGTATGCGCCGGTGCTTCGGCGGTTTCGTTCGGCACGATCAACGCCATTGAGGAGCTCACCGGCGTCCGCCCGAATGTGTCGCTCGGCCAAGACGGCGGCTATCTTCGCTGTGAGCTTCCGGAGCTGGAAGAAGCAGCGACGGCAGAAAAAGTGCAGCTTTTGCTCAAAGCGATGGTCGTCTCGCTGAAGACGATCGAACGCGATTACGGAAAATTCATCCGTGTAACATGGAAGTAGCAGGAGGTGACTGCCATGCTGAGACTCGATTTGCAATTTTTCGCTTCGAAAAAAGGGGTCGGTTCGACGAAAAACGGCCGCGACTCGATCGCGAAACGCCTTGGCGCGAAACGCGCTGACGGCCAATTCGTCACGGGCGGCTCGATTTTGTACCGCCAACGCGGAACGAAAGTCCATCCGGGCTTGAACGTCGGCCGTGGCGGCGATGACACGCTGTACGCCAAAATCGACGGCATCGTCCGTTTTGAACGGCTCGGCCGCGACCGCAAACGCGTGAGCGTCTATCCGGTCAGTCAAGAAGCGTAATATTGTTTCGAAAAACTCTAACCGTGGCGGTTAGAGTTTTTCTTTTTCCCCTCGAAAAACCGCTCCCGTTCGCTGTCAGAAAATGCTATAGTAAAAGTAAACTGTCCTCTCTAAAAAGGGAGAAGGAAACAACAGGCGGCGCGGGAAGCTGCGCTGCATTGAATAGGGGAGCGTTGCATGGAAAAGCGATGGACTGTCGTCGAAGTGATGCGCCATGCCCGCCATGACTGGCTGAACAAAATCCAGCTCATTAAAGGCCATTTGGCGCTCAATAAAGTGGAGCGGGTGCAAGAAATCATCAACGGCATTATCGGCGAAGCGCAGCAGGAAACGCGGTTAACGAACTTAAAGGCCGAACGGTTTGCTGAGCTGATGATGACGTACAACTGGGAGCCGCACCCGATTTTTCTTGAGTATGAAATTGTCGGCGGCGAGGCTGATTTGTCGCCGTATGACGAACAATTGAGCGAATGGTGCCGCCGGTTTTTTCGTCTGCTTGAGGCGCAGGCCGATGAGCAGGCGGAAAACCATTTATGCGTGACGATTGAGATTGCGGATGGGCGGGTGGGGCTCTTTTTTGACGGCCGCGGCGCATGGCGGGATGGTGATGCCATTCGCGCCTGCCTCGAGCGCTGTGAGCCATCAGCACCGCTTCGGCTCGTGTCGTTTGCTGTCGGGGCGGACGAATTGACGGTGGAGCTCGAGCTGCCGCTCGGCTCCGGGTCGCCTTATTGGTAAGCACATATTGACAGCATTGAATTGGCTCTGTATACAATAATAAATATTAGCTACACTCATTTTGTCATGATGGAAGCGAATCGGAGGAACAGCCATGTTTGTCGATCAAGTGAAAATTTATGTAAAAGGCGGGGACGGCGGCAACGGCATGGTCGCGTTCCGCCGGGAAAAATACGTCCCGAAAGGCGGTCCGGCCGGCGGGGACGGCGGCAAGGGCGGCGACGTCGTCTTCGTCGTGGACGAAGGGCTGCGAACGCTAATGGATTTTCGCTACCAGCGCCATTTTAAAGCGCCGCGTGGCGAAAACGGCATGTCGAAAAACCAGCATGGGAAAAACGCGGAAGACCTGCTCGTCAAAGTGCCGCCTGGGACGGTCGTTATCGATGCCGATACAAATGAGGTGCTCGCCGATTTGACGGAAGCCGGACAGCGGTTTGTCGTCGCCAGAGGCGGGCGCGGCGGGCGCGGCAACACCCGGTTCGCGACTGCGGCCAATCCGGCGCCGGAAATCGCCGAAAACGGCGAGCCGGGCGAAGAGCGAAACGTCATTTTGGAATTGAAGCTGCTTGCCGATGTCGGGCTTGTTGGCTTCCCAAGCGTCGGCAAATCGACGTTGCTGTCGGTTGTTTCCGCCGCGCGGCCGAAAATCGCGGAATATCATTTTACAACGCTTGTGCCCAACCTAGGCGTTGTCGAAACAGAAGACGGCCGCAGCTTTGTCATGGCCGACTTGCCGGGGCTGATTGAAGGCGCCCATCAAGGGGTGGGGCTTGGGCATCAGTTTTTGCGCCATATTGAACGGACACGCGTCATCGTCCATGTCATCGACATGGCGGCGGTGGAAGGACGCGACCCGTATGATGATTACGTCGTCATCAACGAGGAGCTGAAGCAATACAACTTGCGTTTGACGGAACGGCCGCAAATTGTCGCCGCCAATAAAATGGACATGCCAGGTGCCGAAGAAAACTTGCGCCGCTTCAAAGAGAAAGTCGGCGAGGCGGTGCCGGTCTTTCCAATTTCAGCCGCGACAAGGCAAGGGGTGCGCGAGCTTTTGTTTGCCATTGCGGATTTATTGGAAACAACGCCGGAGTTCCCGCTCCATGAACCGGAAGAGCCGGCTGTGCAGCGTGTCGTCTATAAGTATGAGAAAGAGAAGCCGCCGTTTACGATCACCCGCGGCAGCGACGGAGCGTTTATTCTATCTGGCGATAAAATCGAAAAGCTGTTGAAAATGACCGATTTCTCGCGTGAAGAATCGGTGCGCCGCTTCGCCCGCCAGCTGCGGGCCATGGGGGTGGACGATGCGCTGCGCGAGCGCGGGGCGCAAGACGGCGACACCGTCCGGCTGCTCGATTACGAGTTTGAGTTTGTCGACGACTGGGATGAACGGTAAAAAGCGGGGGAAGGTGCGGTGGAGAAAAAATTTTACTTGGTGCGCGAAGATGTCCTGCCGGAAGCGATGAAAAAAGTCGTGCTGGCTAAGCAGCTGCTTGAGCGGAAAAAAGCCGCCTCGGTCGCCGAGGCGGCGCAACTTGCGAACATCAGCCGCGGCGTCTTTTACAAATACCGCGACGCCATTTTTCCGTTTCAGGCGGTGACGAAAGAAAATATCGTGACGTTGTTTTTCCATTTGGAAGACCGCTCGGGCACGCTGTCACAGCTGCTTGGCGTCGTGGCGGCGGCCGGCTGCAACGTGTTGACGATCCACCAGACGATCCCGCTGCAAGGGCGGGCGAACGTGACGCTTTCCGTCAGTACGAACGATATGCATGAAGACATCGATGACCTGTTGGGGAAGTTGAGAAGGCTTGAATTTGTCGAAAAAGTGGAAATTGTCGGTTCAGGAGTGTATTAAAGCAAGGGAGAGGCAAACGAAATGAAAATCGGCTATTTAGGACCGAAGGCGACGTTTACCGAAGCGGCGGTCGCGGCGCTGTTTCCGTCGGAGCCGCGCGAGCCGTACAATACGATTCCCGACTGCATCGACGCCGCCGCCGCTGGGGAAATTAAGGCGGCCGTTGTGCCGCTTGAGAATGCATTGGAAGGGTCGGTCAACTTAACGCTCGATTATTTGATTCATGAACAGCCGCTGCCGATCATCGGCGAAATTGTCGTCCCAATCGAGCAGCATTTGCTTGTGCACCCGTATCATGCCCCACACTGGCGCGAAGTGAAAGAGGTGTACTCGCACGCACACGCCATCGCCCAATGCCGCAAATTTTTACATACGGTGCTCAAAGGCGCCAGTCAAGTGCCGATGACATCGACGAGCGCTGCCGCCAAATTTGTGAGCGAACACCCGCACTTGCCGGCGGCCGCGATCGCCAACCGGCTCGCTGCCAACGAATATGGGCTGGTGATCGTCCAAGAGAATATTCACGACTATGACTACAACCATACGCGCTTCATCGTTGTCAGCCGGCGGAATGAGCCGCTTTCGCCCAACTCGCCGCTTTATGCCGGCGACAAAACGACTGTCGTTGTGATGTTGCCGCAAGACCATCCTGGCGCGCTCCATCAGGTGCTGTCGGCGTTTGCCTGGCGGCGGCTCAACTTGACGAAAATTGAGTCGCGTCCGGCGAAAACAGGTCTCGGAAACTACTTTTTCATCATTGATATCGACGCGCCGCTCGACGAGGTGCTCATTCCGGGGGCGATCGCCGAAATCGAAGCGCTCGGCTGCACGGTGCAGCTGTTGGGCAGTTATCCATATTATTTTGCCTAAAACAGGTGAAAAACGCGAACGGTGTGTTCCTGTCCGCGTTTTTTTTCTTTACGTGCATGCGGTTTCCGTTTAGGCTTCAATTAAAAAGCCGGCTTGTTTCAAAGCGCGGCAGGCGGCATCCAGTTTCAGCGGCGAGTCGGCCTCAAGCGTATGCAAATGCGTCCCATCCGTCAGCTGGAGCAAATACGACGATTTCGTCGCTTCGATTTTGGCGATAAACTGGTCCACTTCCAGGCGGTTGCTGACCATGATCGACGCGGTCAAGTCGCCGTAGACCAGATGTTCGATTTTGACGTCTTTCACCGTCACGCCGCAGTCCACGAGCAAATACAGCTCTTCTTTCGTCCGCTCGGGCGTATGGAAGCAGGCGACCGTTCGCGTATACGTTTTGGCCGGCTCAGCCGGCTTTAAATACAGATATCCTTGGCTTGTCGCGATAATCGGTTCGTTGCGCGCCTTTAACAGCGAAATGTCTTGGACGATCACCTGGCGGCTGACGTTCGTTTTCGCCGCCAACTCGGCGCCGGTAAGCGGTGTGTCGCTTTCTTTCAGCCACTGCAAAATGAGCTGGCGCCTTGCTTCCCCTAAAATTTTCTTTTCCTCCTTCATCCTGTCCATCCCCCCTTTTGCGGCAAGATCATCTGTTCGAGCGTGGATACGAGTTCGTCAATGTCAGATTGTGTCGTCGCCATGCCGAAGGAGATGCGGACGAACTGCTTCGCTTCTTCCGGCGTTTTTCCGACGGCGAGCATCGTCCGCGACGGCGCCTGCTGTCCAACCTGGCAGGCGCTGCCGGTGGAAATGGCGATGCCGGCGCGGTTGCATTCGAGCATCACCAGCTGCCCGTCCAACCCGTTAACGGTCAAACCGACAATGTGGGCGAGCCGGTAGTCGGGATGGCCTTCGACCGTGATCGGCAGCTGTTTGACGGTGATGGCGTCAAGCAGCCGGCGGCGCAGCCGTTCGAAGTGCGCTTGCTCGCTTTCCATCCGATCGTACAGCTGCTTTGCGGCTGTGATGAAGGCGGCGATGCCCGGCACGTTGACCGTTCCCGGGCGAAAGCCGGATTCATGCGTCGCTCCCCGAAACACCGGACTCCAATGGCGGCGCGGATCGATATACACCGCTCCGACGCCTTTCGGTCCGTACACTTTATGGGCGGACACCGAGATGCTGTCAATCGCCATGGCTTTGACGTCTAGCTGTATTTTAGCAAAAGTTTGGACGCAATCGCTATGGAAAAGGACGCCGCGCGCCCGCAGCAGGCGGCCGATGTCGGCAAGCGGCTGGGTGGTGCCGATTTCCGAGTTGGCGTGCTGGATGGAAGCGAGAATCGTCTGCGGCGTGATCGCCCGCTCCAAATCTTCGAGACGGATGCGTCCAAAACGGTCGACCGGCAAGTAAGTGACACGGTACCCCTCTGTTTCCAACTGTTTGAACAGATGATGGAGAGAGGCGTGCTCGATTTCCGTCGTAATCAAATGATTTCCGTTCTGCCGGCGGGCGGCGACGAGCGAACGGACCGCGAGCACGTTCGCTTCCGTGCCGCCGCTTGTGAAATACACCCCTTCCGCTTCCCCGTTGATCATGGCGGCCAACTCGCGCCGGCATAAGGTGAGCAGTTGTTTTGCTTTCGTTCCGATGTCATGCAGGCTGCTTTCGTTGCCAAAATAAACAGCTGCTGCTTCGGCGTAGGCCGCAATGGCTTCTTGGCACATCGGTGTAGTCGCTGCGTAGTCCAAATAAATCATCGTTTCCCGCCTCACTTCATTTTTTTCAGCCAACCTCTTGCCATTAGTTTAAATATGTGTAAATATAGATGTCAAGACAGGTGGAAAGAAAGGGGCGTCCAAACATGGGAGAAGGCGGCGTTGTGATTGTCGGCAGCGGACTGGCGGCGTTAACGGTCGCTTACTATTTGCCGCGGCATGAAAATGTGATGATCTTCACAAAGAAAGGCCGATCGGACAGCAACTCATGGCGGGCGCAAGGCGGGGTGGCGGCGGCGTTGGCGGAAGGAGATGGTTGGCGCAGCCATTTTCACGATACAATGACCGCCGGTTGTCTCCATAACGATGAACGAATGGTTGAGCTCATCGTCCGCGAGGGGCCGGAGCGGCTGCAGGAATGGATGAACGCCGGCATGGCGTTTGATCTCGACGAATCAGGCCGGATTTCTGTCGGTCTTGAGGGCGGGCACAGCTTCCGCCGCATTTTGCATGCCGGCGGCGACCAAACCGGAAAGGCGCTCGTTTCGTTTTTGCTTCAGCAGCTGAATGACCGTGTGCCGATCGTCGAGGGGGAACAAGTAATTGACTTGTTGATCGAAGACGGCCGTTGCGTCGGGGTGAAAACGAAGCGGGAAGACGGCCGTGTTTCGGTCTGGCGTGCGTCCGCTGTCGTATTGGCGTCCGGCGGCTGCGCGGGGTTGTACACGTTTACTTCGAATGCGCCAACGGCAACAGGCGACGGCATTGCCATGGCGTATCGCGCCGGTGCGGCGGTGGCGGATATGGAGTTCATCCAGTTTCATCCGACGATGTTGGCCGCCATGGGAAAAGCGGTCGGGCTTGTATCGGAGGCGGTGCGCGGCGAGGGAGCGGTGTTAGAGACGGAAGACGGGCGGCGCGTGATGGACGGCGTCCATCCGCTTGGCGATTTGGCGCCGCGCGATATCGTCGCGCGCGCCATCGCTGCCGAGATTGACCGCGGCGGCTGCGTCTATTTGAATATTTCCGCTGTCCCCCATTTTCGCCGCCGCTTTCCCACGATTGCCGCGCTGTGCGAAGCGCATGGGATCGATTGGGAAGCCGGCCGGCTTCCGGTCGTGCCGGGCGCCCACTTTGTCATGGGCGGCATCGTCGTCAATGAGTGGGGGCAGACGACCGTACCCGGTTTATACGCTGTCGGGGAAGCGGCATGCACCGGCGTGCACGGCGCCAATCGGCTCGCGAGCAACTCGTTGCTTGAAGCGATCGTCTTTGGATTCCGTGCGGCCTGCGCCATCCGCCGTCAAGCGGCGTGGCCGGAAACGGTGCACCGAGCGGATTCATCCAGCCCGCGTCGTTTGATTGTACCACGGCTGCCAGAGCGGGCGTTGCTCCGCGAACAGCTGTCAACGTTTGTCGGCATCGTCCGCAACGGCGATCGGCTTCGCGAAGCGGTCGACTGGTTGGAACAGTTTTCGTTGCCGGATTGGCTGGATGGCGACCTTGAACGATTGTCGGCAGAGGAGATTGAAACAGGATATATGTTGCTAGTGGGCTGGCTTGTCGCTTCATCAGCGCTTGGGCGCACGGAAAGCCGCGGCGGCCATTACCGGAGCGATTTTCCGCGTGAACGCCCGGAGTGGCGGGGGCGGCGCCTCGTGCGGACGAAAGAAGAGTGGGCCCGCCTTGGGGCTGGGAGGTAAAGCGGCAAAGAAAACGGAGGGATGAAAGATGAACCGGTTGAAGCTCGAACAACTGTTGCGACAGTTTTTTCTTGAAGATATTGGCGACGGCGATGTGACGAGCGAGACGATTTTTCCGGCTCATGAACGGGCATCAGGCATGTTTATGGCCAAAGCGGACGGGGTGGTGGCCGGCGTCGGCATTATTGCGGCGGGCTATCAGCTGCTGGATCCGCGCGTCGAAGTAACCATCATGAAACGGGACGGCGAGCGGGTCGCAGCCGGCGAAGCGATCGCCGCTGCATCCGGCCCGGTCAGAGCGCTGTTGTCCGGCGAGCGCGTCATTTTGAATTTGCTTCAGCGCCTAAGCGGCATCGCCACCGTGACGCGCCAAGCCGTCGATTTGCTCGGTGACAGTCATACGCGCATTTGCGACACAAGGAAAACAACTCCCGGGCTGCGCATGCTTGAAAAGTATGCCGTCACGTGCGGGGGCGGCTACAACCATCGCTTTGGCTTGTATGATGGCGTCATGATCAAAGACAACCATATCGCCTTTTGCGGATCGATCGCCGACGCGGTCAAAGCGGTGCGGGAGCGGCTCGGCCATATGGTGAAAATCGAGGTGGAAACGGAAACGGAAGCGGAAGTGCTCGAGGCGGTCGAAGCGGGGGCAGACGTCATTATGTTTGACAACCGGACGCCGGATGAAGTGCGTTCGTTTGTCCGGCTCGTGCCAAAGCCGATCATCACCGAAGCGTCCGGGGGAATTACGCTCGCCAACGTAGCAGCGTACGGCGCGACCGGCGTTGACTACATTTCGCTCGGATTTTTAACCCATTCCGCTCGAGCGCTTGACATTAGTTTTGATTTACAATGACGGGGGGAGAAAATAATGAACGTACTGGAGCAGCTAAAACGGCTCGATGACATGCCAGAGCGCTATAGAACGATGGAAAAAAGCGAGCTCGAGGCCCGCGCTCGGTCGATAAAAGAGCGGCTCGGCCGCCGCTTGTTTATCCCTGGGCATCACTACCAAAAAGATGAAGTCATCCAGTTTGCCGATGCGACCGGCGATTCGCTTCAACTGGCCCAACTGGCGGCAAAAAACGATGAAGCGGAGTATATCGTATTTTGCGGCGTCCACTTTATGGCGGAAACGGCCGACATTTTGACGAGAGAGGAACAAGTGGTCATTTTGCCCGATATGCGCGCTGGCTGTTCGATGGCCGATATGGCTGATCTTTTCCAAGTCGAGCGGGCGTGGACAGCGCTCACGGATTTATTTGGCGAAACGATCATCCCGCTTGTGTATGTCAACTCGACGGCGGCGATTAAAGCGTTTGTCGGCCGCCAAGGCGGGGCGACGGTGACGTCGTCCAACGCGAAAAACATGGTCAAATGGGCGTTTTCGCAAAAAGAGCGGGTTTTCTTTTTGCCGGATCAACATTTAGGGAGAAACACCGCCTATGCGCTCGGCGTCAGTCTCGATGAGATGGCGGTCTGGGATCCGCGTGAAGAGTCGCTGCAATGCAGCGGGCCGGTTGACAATGTCAAAGTCATCCTTTGGAAAGGGCATTGCTCGGTGCATGAAAACTTCACCGTCCGGCAAATCGAACAAATTCGGAGGACGAAACCGGAAATGAACATTATCGTTCACCCGGAATGCAGCTGGGAAGTCGTCCAGCAGGCGGATTACGCCGGATCGACGAAATATATTATCGAAATGATCCGCAACGCCCCGCCCGGCAGTCAATGGGCCATCGGGACGGAAATGAACTTGGTCAACCGGTTAAAGAACGAACATCCGGATAAGGAGATTATTTCTTTAAATCCGTACATGTGTCCGTGTTTGACGATGAATCGGATTGATTTGCCGCATTTCGTTTGGGCGCTTGAATCACTGGAACAAGGTGTGGTCGTCAACCGCATCACCGTTCCGAACGAAGTGGCCTGTCAGGCGAAAGCGGCGCTTGACCGCATGCTTGCTCTTGCCTAGTTCCCCAACCCGGCGTGACGGAATCGCTTCCGTCCGGCCGGGGATTTTTTTATCATAAATGGGCGCTCATCGTCATACATTGTGTTGAAAGACGATATCGGGAAACAAGCATCGGTCGGATAGAGTGCAAACAGTCTCGGTGTAGGAGGGGGAGCGGAGTGAAAATCCATATTGTTCAGAAGGGAGATACTCTTTGGAAAATAGCCCAAAAATATGGGGTTGATTTTGAACAATTGAAAAAAATAAATGGGCATGTAAGCGACCCGGATATGATTATGCCCGGAATGAAAATCAAAGTGCCGACGGCGGGAGTGCCGGTCAAAAAAGAAACAAAATGGCAGGCGCCGCCGAAAAAAGCGAAAATAGAAGAGCACCCATACGCGGAAGCCAAACCGTTCGTTTCGATCGACATTGATACAGAGTTCGGCGCCGTTGCTCCAGAAGGCAAAACGCCGGCGAATGACGCACCGGCCAACGAAGCGCCGAAAGCGGCGGGGAAGGAAGCACCGAAGGCGCCGGCCAACGAAGCGCCGAAAGCGGCGGGGAAGGAAGCACCGAAGGCGCCG